>NZ_JBEQZJ010000020.1:0-73561 GCF_045223415.1 Hoskinsella mucinilytica
TCATTATGAGAATAAAAAAAATCTTTAGTTTCTTTTTTTTATTGAATAGGATATAATAAGCAAGGTGATAAGTATGAAACAAAAAGTATTGTTAGGTTTATCAGGTGGTGTGGATTCGGCTGTAGCTGCCTATATATTAAAAGAACAGGGATATGATGTTTCCTGTGCCTTTATGCGTAATTGGGATTCTTTTGCGAACAATGATATTCTTGGAAATCCAACAATTCAAGATGACATTTGTCCACAAGAACAAGATTATGCAGACGCAAAAGCAGTAGCGGATGCTTTAGATTTACCACTTTATCGAGTGGATTTTGTAAAAGAATATTGGGATCATGTCTTTACTTATTTTATCGAAGAATATAAAAAAGGAAGAACCCCAAATCCAGATATTTTATGTAATAAATATATAAAATTTGATGCTTTTTTTCAATATGCAAAAAATATGGGATTTGATACTGTTGCGACTGGTCATTATGCGCAAGTAGAGCATGGTGAAAAGGAAAGTAAGCTGTTAAGAGGTGCAGACAATAATAAGGATCAAACATATTTTCTTTGTCAGATGTCAAAAGATGCTTTGCGTCATACCTTATTTCCAATCGGAAATTTAGAGAAACATGAAGTAAGAGCAATTGCAGAAAAACTACAATTATCAAGTGTAGCGACAAAAAAAGATTCCACTGGTATCTGTTTTATAGGAGAACGTAATTTTAGAGATTTTCTAAAGAATTACATTCCTAGCCAAGATGGAGATATCATTGACATTGAAACACTGGAAAAAGTAGGTCAACACATTGGGGTCATGTATTACACGATCGGACAACGAAAAGGACTTGGTATTGGTGGAACAAAGGGACCTTGGTTTGTTGTTGGTAAGGATGTAAATCGAAACATTCTTTATGTTACCAATGGAAATGAGAGTGACTGGTTGTATACTGATAGCTGTATTGTTAGTGGTGTTAACTGGTTTCCATCAGAGAAACCAAAAGGTGCTTTGCAATGCACTGCGAAATTCAGATATCGCCAAGCGGATAATGAAGTATCATTAAGATTTATAGATGATACGACTGTCTTTTTAAGTTATCCTCAAGGGGTTTCTAGTGTGACATGTGGACAAGAAGCTGTTTTTTATATGAATGAGGAATGTTTAGGTGGCGGCGTCATTGAGGATGTTTTTAAAGATAAGGAAAGTATGCAACAAAGAATCTTAAACAAAGGAATTCAACATTCATAAAATTTTATTTTATCATAAATTTGATAAAGCTAGAAATAGGTTGTCCAACCGTCTATGATAAACAACATACGTTTGGAAAGTCAGCTATATTTTTTGTATTCTAATAGATAAAGTACAATGTTATGATAATAGGAAAAGGAGGCTGTAATGGAAGAAAAACTTGTGTTAGAAGCAAAACATTTATTTACCATTTTTCGCAATGAAGATAATGGATATACGGTCGCTAAATTTGTAACTTATGATTCCAAAGAGGAAGAATTTACAGCCACCGGAATTTTCAAGGAGTTAGTGGAAGAGGAGCGATATCGTTTAAAGGGGGAATATAAAGAACATGCACGTTATGGAATGCAGTTTCAGGTATTTGGATATGAAAAAATGATTCCTAACGATGAAAGTAGCTTGATACGGTATTTTTCTAGTAGCCTTTTTCCTGGAATCGGGAAAAAAAGCGCAAAACAGATTGTGGATGTGTTAGGCGAGGATGCTTTGGAAAAAATAAAAGCAGATATTCATGTTTTGGATCAAGTGCCTCAAATGAACGAAAAAAAACGCAATGCGATTATGCAAGGAATCAGAGATCATGGAGATTTAGATGATTCCATCGTCTTTTTTTCACAACACGGTATCGGAATCAAGCATATCATGAAAATAGAAGCGGCATATGGAGAAGATGCGGTATCTGTGATAAAAGAAAATCCTTATCAAATGGTCGAGGATATCGATGGTATTGGGTTTCAAACAGCAGACAAACTTGCCATGGAACTATCTTTTTCATCCGATCATCCTTATCGTATTAAAGCTGCTGTTTTATCCAGCATCTTAGATTTGTCAATGTCTAGTGGAGATACGTATACAAACGAAAAAAGTATTCAAAAGGAATTGAAAAAACGATATGGTGTTGAAGTATCTTGTTTGTCTGATCATCTAGAGGCATTACGTCAAGAACGTCTTATTTTTATTGAAGAAGAGCGTATCTATCATGCAAATCAATATGATGCAGAAAAAGGTATTGCACAGTTTTTAAGTGATTTTCCATATGAAGAACAAGAGCAAATAGATTTACATCATCTATCTGATGAAATCGTTAAGATGGAACAATCATTACATATACAGTATGAAGAAAGACAAAAAGAAGCAATTTTAAGTTTTTTTCATCATCCGTTTTCTATCATAACAGGAGGGCCGGGGACAGGCAAAACAACCATCGTACAAGGGATTCTTTCTTTGTATCAGCAATATTATCCCAATGACATCATTAGCCTTTGTGCTCCGACAGGACGAGCAGCAAAGCGTCTCAGTCAACTTAGTGATGGACGTGCAACTACGATCCATGCGCTTTTGAAATGGGATCTGGAAAGTAATACTTTTTTGGTGAATGAAGATGAACCTATTCAAGCTGATGTGTTGATCATAGATGAATTTTCTATGGTAGATCAATGGCTGTTTTATAATCTTTTGCTTGCTTGTAGAGATGTGAAAAAAATCTTGTTGATTGGAGATGAGGATCAGCTTGCCAGTGTCGGACCTGGGTGTGTGTTAAAAAATCTCATAGAAAGTGAATGTTTCCCATTGATTCGCTTGGCAAAAATTTTCAGACAAAAGCAGGGAAGTGGCGTTGTCACTTTGGCACATGATATCAAAGATGAAATAGAGCCCGATTTAGATTCATTACAAGATGTGGCATATTTTCAATGTGAAAATTTCGAGGTCAGGACTTTGGTAAATCAGGTTGTAGCCAATGCGCTACAAAAGGGCTATGAGGCCAAGGATATTCAGGTATTGGTACCAATGTATCAAGGAGTTGCGGGAATTGATGCTTTAAACAATGCACTTCAACAAATGATCAATCCACCTGATCCATATAAAAAAGAATTAAAAATCGGCTATCGTACCTTTCGAGAAGAGGATAAGATCCTACAGTTGAAGAATCAACCAGATGATCAAGTGAGCAATGGTGATATCGGCGTATTGAAAGAGATCATTTATGCAGATGAGGATATTCAGGGAAAACATCGAATTAGAGTAGAATTTGATGATCATATCGTGGAATATAGTGGAGATTCCATGTTTCATATCACACATGCCTATTGTATTTCCATCCATAAAAGCCAGGGAAGTGAATATCCTATCGTAATTATGCCAATTGTAAAAGATTATCGCTATATGTTACAAAAGCGCTTGATTTATACAGCGGTTACACGTGCGAAAAAAAGTCTGGTCTTACTTGGAGATAAGGAATTATTTTATCATGCCATCCATGTAGAGGATCGCCATATCAGAAAAAGTACTTTGAAACAAAGAATTCTATCTGTTTTTGGATAATTTGTGTATATCATTCCATGCTAATAGCGATAGGAGTGATATATATGAATAAATACATGGTATCGGCTGCCTTAGGTATGGTTCTGGGAATTTATATCGGGTATAGCCAAGAGGAAGAGCTAGAAGATTTTTGTCATAAATCAAAGAAAACGAAAAAGAAAATGATGAAAAAACTTCACCATGCAACAGATACGATTTGTGATTGCATGGATCTGGATTAACCCCATACAGGGGTTTTTCTTTTATGAAACTACTTGAGTGTTTGCGTATTTATGCAAAAAAGCTTCTTCCTCTTTTTATATGTTGTCTTGTTTTGATTTTGATTTTAAAACAGACGCAATTATTTGAATGGCTGCTCTCTTTATATCATAGTTTTGTACCGGTATTTGGAGGAATTGTCATTGCTTTATTTTTACAGCCTTTTATCGATAAGTTGAAACGACATTGTTCAACTAAGTTATCTGTTTTCATTGTATATACAGCTATTATCATATTCTTATTGGTGTTTGCGATTGGTATGATTCCTTTACTTTATCATCAACTTATGGATTTTGTGACGATACTTCCTTCCTGGATTGCTCGATTAGAAGACTTTTTAGATCACTATCATATTGCTTTTGGTAATATCGAAGATTTTAAAAACAAATATATGCAAGAAGGTTATGTATTGGTCATTGATTCTTTGAAAACAACGATGAGTACCTTTACGGATTATGGTATTGCGTTTTTTACAGCGTTTTTCTTATCATTAGATTTAGATTATTGGAAGCGTAGCGCAAAAAAACTTTGGAAAGACTACAAACGTTATGCGAATTTTTATCACACGATGAGCAATATCGTCTATCAGTATCTTTGTGGTACTCTATTAGATTTGTTGTTTATCACATTAAGTGTCGGCGTTGTTTTATATATATTTGACTTTCCTAATGCAATCTTATATGCCATTATACTTGCTTTGTTGAATCTATTTCCGTATATTGGCGCTACCCTTGGATTGATTTTGATCGCCATTGCAGGAGCATTAAGCTATAAAGAATTTCCTTGGCTTGCCTTTGGTATCGTATGGTGTATTCAACAATTAGAAAGTAATATCATTCAGCCTCTGATATTTAATCACACTATGAATGTTCGTCCTATTCTATCTTTCATTTTCATCTTCATAGGAGAAGCGTTATTTGGAGTTGTCGGTGTGATTTTATCTCCAATTTTTGCTAGTATCGCTCAGATTGCCATTCGAAGTTATCTGCATGCGAAAACCAGTGATCAACTAGGAGAATGGGAAGATATTTGGCAGGATTTTGATGAAGTTATGAAAGAAGAGAAAACGAATGCATACAGAAAATAAAACCTTGTAAATAAATATAAGATTTGTTATAATTGAAACGCATAAAAACACGAGGAACAAGAGGAGTACATGAAAGATTCAGCTTAGAGAAAAAGCGGTTGGTGAAAGCTTTGTGATGAGATCATGGAAGGCTGCTTGGGAGTGGTTACGCGGGTCTTCGGCGTTAATGAAGAAATTAAGGTGTACTCAACAAATGAGTGAACTAGGATGGTACCGCGGTAAGAGAAAATCTATCGTTCCTATGATTGGAACGATTTTTTTATTGTAAGGAGGATGTTTAATGAAACAATTAACAGGAAGTCAAATCAGACAGCTATTTCTAGATTATTTCAAATCGAAAGGTCATATGATCGAACCAGGTGCTTCTTTGGTACCACATGATGATCCAACTCTTTTATGGATCAATGCAGGAGTTGCGGCTTTGAAAAAGTATTTTGATGGTAGTGTCAAACCAGAAAGTCCTAGAATCGCAAATGCACAAAAATCTATTCGTACCAATGACATTGAAAATGTAGGGAAGACGGCACGTCATCATACATTCTTTGAGATGCTAGGTAATTTTTCTATCGGCGATTATTTTAAGGAAGAGGCGATTCCATTTGCTTGGGAATTTCTAACAAGTCCAGAGTGGATCGGTTTTCCTAAAGAAAAACTATATGTATCAGTTTATACTGATGATGCAGATGCATATCGCATTTGGACCGAAGTATGTGGTGTAGATCCATCTCATATCTTAAAGACATATGATAACTTCTGGGAAATCGGAGAAGGTCCAGGAGGCCCTGATAGTGAGATCTTCTTTGACCGTGGACCTGCGTATGATCCAAAAGGTCTAGGGGAGCGTTTGTTCTTTGAGGAAATGGAAAACGATCGATATATCGAAGTGTGGAATGTAGTTTTCTCACAATTTGATTGTAAACCGGAATTGCCTAGAAATGAATATAAGGAATTACCACATAAAAACATCGATACAGGTATGGGATTAGAACGTTTGGTATGTCTTGTACAAGGTGGTGAAACCAATTTTGATACAGATCTATTCTTACCGATCATTCATGAAGTAGAGCATTATACAGAAAAACGTTATGGTGATCCTGAATATAAAATGGCATTTCGTGTGATTGCGGATCATATTCGTACCGTGACATTTGCACTTGCGGATGGTGCTTTATTTTCAAATGAAGGGCGTGGCTATGTTTTACGTCGTGTCTTACGTCGTGCAGTGCGTTTTGCGAAAAAGTTAAAAATCGAAGGAGCTTTTATGTATCGATTGGTTCCAACCGTTTATGAGATCATGAAGGATTATTATCCTTATCTTGAGGAAAAATTGGATTATATCGCAAAATTGGTAAAGGCAGAAGAAGAGCGTTTCCATGCGACTTTGGTAGATGGTGAAAAACTATTGAAAGATGTTATGGTACAAAATGCCGATACGAAGACGATCGATGGTGTGACGGCCTTTAAATTATATGACACCTATGGCTTCCCATTAGAACTAACGATAGAAATTGCTTTGGAAAGTGGCTATCAAGTAGATGAAGATGGCTTCCATGCGGAAATGGAGAAACAAAGAGAGCGTGCAAGAAATGCACGTGAAGATGCACAATCTATGTCATCACAATCAAAGGATCTTATGGAGTTTGTCGCAGAAAGTAACTTTATCGGATATGATCAAAGAGAAACAACGGCGCACGTGATTGCATTGTTTAAAGATGGTGTCAGAGTAGATGTGTTGGATGATGAGGGCGATGTGGTAGTTGATCAAACGGTATTCTATGCGGAAAGTGGTGGTCAGATCGGTGATAGTGGTATCATGGAAAATGACCAAGTACACGCATTAGTTTCAACGACAAGCAAAGCGCCACATAAACAGCATCTACATAAGGTGAAGATTGCATATGGTACATTAAAAGAGGGCGATGAGCTAACGTTAAAGGTAGATCATAAAAAACGTGATATCATCACACATAATCACTCTTGTACCCATTTGCTTCAAAGTGCATTGAAACAAGTAGTTGGAAGCCATATTCAACAGGCAGGAAGTTTTGTCAGTGATGAATATCTTCGCTTTGACTTCACTCATTTTGAAAAGGTAAATAAACAACAGCTTAAAGAAATCGAGATGTTGGTCAATCAATATATTGCTGCACATTATGTGGTTTGTAAGGAAGAAATGCCAATTGAAGAAGCCAAACAAAGTGGCGCAACAGCCTTATTTGATGAAAAATATGGTGATGTGGTTCGTGTCGTTACGATGGGAAATGTTTCTAAGGAATTCTGCGGAGGGTGTCATGTCAATAATACGCAGGAAATCGGTGTATGTAAAATCATAAGTGAGGAAAGCATCGGTTCTGGTGTAAGACGAATTACTGCAAAAACAGGATATGATGCATATCAAGAATTTGCGAAAGAAAATGACACTTTACATATGATTGCGACTGATCTTAAAATGAAAGGCATCGCTCATGTAGAAACTAAGGTTTCTGCCATGTTAGATGAAAATGCAAGTTTGAAAAAAGAATTAGCAACACTTCAAGCTAAGATGTTCTCGCTTCAAGCAAATGATATGATAACTCATTTAAAAGAGATGAATGGAAGAAATGTATTATTAGAGCGTGTAGATGGTTTGGATGCCAAAGCAATGAAGGATATCGTTGCGACCATCAAATCGCAAAAGGAAAATGTGGTTGTATTTTTAGCGAGCGTTGCACAGGATAAAGTGGTATTTGTTGCCGGTGCAGATGAACTTGCCGTTCAAAGTGGAGTAAAATGTGGTGATTTGGTAAAACAGGCTGCTTTGCTTTGTGATGGAAAAGGCGGAGGTCGAAATGATATGGCACAATCCGGTGGAAAGGATACTTCAAAAATTGACGCAGCAATGAGTGAAATTGCAAATATGCTGTCATAAGGGTTTTCTTTTAAGGTAAAATAAGCTAAAATAAGGTTATAGACAAAAGGAGGTAATACGATGAAAGATGTTACGGAAACGATGTCTTTTAAATCAGATGATTTAAAACGAGACAATATCAAGCATGTATTACGCTTAGTAAAAGAAGCATTGGATGAAAGAGGCTATAATTCTGTCAACCAGCTCGCTGGTTATCTGATTAGTAATGATCCTGCTTACATTAGTTCACATAACAATGCACGTACGATTATTCAAAGTGTGGAACGATATGAGATTATCGAGGAATTGGTGAGAGCATATCTGGAAGAAGATAAATAATGCGAACATTGGGATTAGATTTAGGAAGTAAGACATTAGGGGTCAGTGTCAGTGATGCCATGGGCATGATCGCTCGTCCTGTTGAAACGTTAAGATTTGAAAGTGATGATTATGATTCCGCTTTTGAACAGGTACAAGCATACATCAAGGAATTTCAGATTACAACAGCTGTCTTAGGTTTACCAAAACATATGAATGGAGATGTTGGTATCCGTGGGGAAATCAGTTATGCATTTAAGGAAAAATTAGAAACGCTTGGCATTGAAGTTATCTTATGGGATGAACGATTGACAACCGTTGCAGCCGAGAAAATTTTGATTGCCGGAAATGTGTCACGTAAAAAGCGCAAGAAGGTCATCGACCAGATGGCAGCAGTTCAGATACTTCAAAGTTATTTAGATAGCAAATACTAGGGGCATAAAGCCCCTTAGCTTTTAGGAGGAAAAATTATGTTAGATTCAAGTAGTTTATATGTTACAGATGAAAACGGCAATGAAAAAAGAATGGAAATTTTATTCACATTTGAAGATGAAGCAAAGGAAAAGACCTATGTAGTATTTGAAGATCCTGATTCTGATACGGGTGAAGTATTTGCATCTCGTTATGATGAGGAAGGAAATTTATTGCCAATCGAATCTGATGAAGAATGGGCAATGGTTGAAGAAGTAATAGGAGCATTTGCTGAAGATGAAGAAGCTGTTGACGAATAAAAAGGTTTGGATTCCCTGTTTGATCGCAGCTATTGTTGTAGTGTTGGGATTGGGTGGATTTGTTTTTTATCAACAAAGCTTAAAGCCAATCAGCGCTACTAGCGAAAAGGTGAATTTTGAGATTCAAAGCGGAGAAGGAATGTCACTTGTGATATCAAACCTAAAAAAAGAAGGCTTGATAAAAAATGAGATGACGACTAAATTGTGTAGTAAGCTGAATGGTCTACAAGATGTAAAGGCAGGAAATTTTGTATTAGATAAAAGCTGGAGTACGCAAGAAATTTTGGAAGCTTTGAATGATGCTAATTTAGCAAAAGGTGATGAGGTCATGATCACCTTCAGAGAAGGTATTTGGGCTAAGGATATCGCTGTTGAGCTTCAAAAGAAAATGGGAATATCCGCAGAAGAATTGATTGCATTATGGAATGATGATGCCTATATCAAAGAATTGATGAAAACTTATCCGTTTTTAACGCAAGATGTATTAAATGATCAAACAAGGGTAAAACTGGAAGGGTATCTATTCCCTGAAACGTATACGTTTGCTAAAGATGCAGATGCAAAAGAAATTACCAGTACCTTTTTAGATCATTTTCAAAGTATTTATGATAAGCATAAAAAAGATATAGATCAAAGCAACATGAGCATTCATGAACTTATGACATTGGCCAGTATCGTACAATACGAGGCAAGCAAGCCAGAGGATATGAAGCTTATTGCGGGAGTTTTCTATAACCGTTTAACTCAAGATATGAAATTAGACTCCAGTGTAACTGTTTGTTATGCAATGTATGATAAATTAAGTGATCCAGAGGATTGTGAGGTAAATACAAACATTGATTCTCCTTACAATACATATGTACATAAAGGATTACCGATCGGTCCAATTGAAAATCCCGGTGAGGATGCAATCGAGGCTGTGCTTCATCCGACCAAGAGCGATTATCTTTATTTTGTAGCGGATATTTATGGAGATGGTAGTGTCTATTATTCTAAAACATTGGATGAGCAAGAGGCTAATATCGATAAGTACAATCTACGAAAATAAGAGGTTAGTATGAAAAAGACGATCATAATAGGGATTGCCGGAGGCAGTGCATCAGGCAAGACTAGTATCAGCAGACAATTAAAAGAAGCATATGAACATACAAAATCAGTTTCTATCATTCGTGAGGATGATTATTACAAGGATCAAAGCGATAAAACGATGGAAGAACGTGTCAAAACCAATTACGATCATCCCTTTGCCTTTGATCATGATTTATTGATTCTGCAACTCAAGCAGTTACTTCAAGGTATCGCTGTTGAAAAACCGGTCTATGATTTTGTGGAGCATACAAGGAGTCATGAAGTGGAATGGATGGAACCAAGTGATGTTATTGTGGTCGAGGGATTGTTTGTACTTGAGCAGGAAGCATTAAGAGAGCTTTGTGATATTAAAGTGTTTGTCGATACCGATGCGGATATCCGCTTTATTCGAAGATTGAAGCGAGATGTAAAAAAACGAGGAAGAACATTGGATTCGGTTGTGGATCAATATACGATGACGGTTCGTGATATGCATAATCAATTTGTGGAGCCAAGCAAACGATATGCGGATATCATCATACCTGAAGGTGGACACAACATGGTCGCAATTGATCTTCTGATTACAAAAATTAGTAGTATAATAGAGAAAAACATGGTATAATACCATGCGATAGGAGTGAAATATAAACTATGGCTGAGGAAAAATTTTTAGTTACACAAGAAGGTTATGATGAATTAGTCAAGGAACAGGAAAATCTAATTCATGTCGTTCGTGATGAGGTTATTAGAGAACTGCAAGAAGCCCGTGCACAGGGTGACTTGAGTGAGAATGCAGATTATGACGCTGCACGTGATCACCAGGCCCGTGTAGAAGCAAGAATTCGTGAATTGGAAGCAATGATTGCCAAAGCTGAGATCATCAGTGAAGATAAATCCGTTTCTAATAAAACAGTTTCCTTAGGTTCAACTGTGACCATTAAGGATCTGGAAACAAATGAAGAAGAAACTTATACGATCGTTGGTTCTATCGAGGCTGATCCTATGAATGGTAAGCTTAGCAATATCACCCCTTTGGCTGTCGCTTTGATGGATAATAAGGCAGGAGATACGGTGCGTATTGAGAATGTAGAAGAACCATATGATGTTAAAATTATCTCATTAAAATAAAAAATCCGAAAAAATCGGATTTTTTTTAGGATTTTTCACCTCTTTTTACGTAGTAAATATATAGAGGTGATTTTATGAAAAAATTAGGATTGGTAGTTTTCTTCCTTCTTTTGCTTTGTTCAAGATATTCTTTTGTGGATATGCGGCAATATGAAACAAAACAAAAGACAGTAGAGGTAAAGGGTGAGGTGTATCATCCAGGTACCTATGAGGTAGCGGTGCATGCGAGCGTAGAAGAAATTCTACAGTTAGCTGGCGGTTGTAAACAAGATGCAGATATATCAAGCATCAACCTGGCAATGGATATCGCCAATGAAAGTGTATTGGTCATACCGAAACAACAAGAGGAAGTCAAAATTTCAATCAACTCAGCATCGTTAGAAGAATTGGATTCGCTTCCGGGTATTGGGCCATCTATTGCACAACGTATTATTGATTATCGAAATCAGACCCCGTTTAAAACGATTGAAGATATCAAAAAGGTAAAGGGAATCAAAGATGCCCTGTTTCACAAAATTCAGGATAGGATCTGCCTATGAAGCAAAGTTGGCTATTTTTTGCGTTGGCACTATGGGGTGCTGTTTACATGAATTCGCTGTTTGTCTGCGTATTGATCTTCTTGGTCATAGGATATTTTCATATTCGTCATTTTTCAAAAGGACATGGATTATTTTTGATCTTTTTGCTGTTGGCGTTGATTCGTATTCAACCAAGACAGCCGACACTACCTACGAATAAGGTCATCGTGATACAAGAAATCAAAAGTAATTATGTGGTTGCATCATGTGATGATCAGAAAGTATTGGTATATGGTGTGAAGGATGTTTCCTTATCTGATGTCATTGAGGTTCAAGGGGATTTTGAGCGTATCGATGGAGTACATAATCCACCTGGATTTTATTTTCCCGATTGGTGCAGTAGAAGAAATATTTTCTATGGTATCCAAGTGGAATCCTATAAAGTTAAGCAACAAGGGAAAGGCTTGGCTCATGATTTGTATTCCTATATTCAAACACAGCCTACAGAAAAAAAGCAGATATTGAATGAATTGCTTTATGGTATCCATGAGGAGGATGTCAGTTATATGATAACTTCCAGTGGAATGCACATTGTAACCTTTTGGCAAGTCATACGATCTATGCTTTCTATCTTCTTTTCTAATTCTGTATTGGAGGTCGTTTGTTTTATCGGTATGGGCATCCACGCTTATCTAACTGTATTCTCTTCAACGATGTTGAGGATTTTGAGTTTTCAGCTCATTCGTTTTCTATGTCCTTCTTTGGATACCAAAGATCGATTGGGATGCAGCATGGTATTGATCCTTATGGTTGCTCCTTATATGGCGTATGAGTTGTCTTTTATCATTCCGGTAGCATTTCAATTAGTATCCATCTTTGATCTTGCCCACATCAAAAAAAGAGTTATTTCGTTTTTGGTGCTCATTCCCATTCAGTTCGCTTGTTTACAACAAGTTGATATGTTATCCATTGTTTTCTTTCCTATGCTTAGGAAGCTTTACGCTGTGCTTTATGCTTCAGCTCTTGTTATACTGATAACGCCGTTTCCTGTATCTATGGTACTTGGGTATCGTAATATACTGGAACAGCTTTCAGCAAACAACATGGTATGGGTGTATGCTCCTACGATGTTATGGATCGGATATTGGATCTTATTCTTAAGCAGATACTTGACTGAAAAAAAGAAGCGCTATGTGGTGCAATTGATGCTCATGCTGTTATATACTCAAGTATCTTGTTATCTTGATCCTTTTGGTGAAGTCTATATGCTGGATGTTGGACAAGGCGATTGTACGATCATCACGCTTCCTTTCCATCAAGGTGTCATCATGATCGATGCTATGGGTAGTCTTTATAAAGATATACCAAAAGATATCATCGTCCCCGTATTGAAGAAAAAGCATATCGATCGTATTGATCTTTTGATCGTGACCCATGATGATTATGATCATAGTGGAGGTGTAGAAGAGCTAACACATTTGGTTGATGTAAAACAGATCATTACAACAAAGCAATCAGAGGATATCTATGTAAAAGGTGTCCCGATTCATTTTCTGAATGCTGATTTTGAAGGTCAAGATGCCAATGAAAATAGTATCGTTACCTATTTTGAAATGTATAATACAGGATTTTTATTTATGGGAGATGCAGGGTATGAAGCGGAATCACACATTTTACAAACTTACGCTGATTTGAAAGTAGATGTACTAAAAGCAGGACATCATGGTTCAAAGACATCTTCTTCGCCTGAATTTCTACATCATTATCAACCAACATTGGCATTGATCTCCGCAGGAAGAAACAATCGTTATGGACATCCTCATAAAGAAGTGATGCAATTATTGGAAAAAGAACGTGTGTATCCTTTGGTTACCTCTGTTCATGGTGGTGTATCTATTCGTTTTTGTAAATTTTTTCGTTTTTTCAAGACGGCAGACAATGATTTTGGTATAATAGAGTAAGGTGATAAGAATGAATTATGTACTTTATGGCGAAGAACAATACGAGCTGTCTCAAACACTAAAAAGAATATTAAAACAATATCATATGGATGAACAGGATCTAAATGTAATTACATATGACGCTCTTCAAAGCGATATGCAAACCATCATAGCAGATGCGACAACAATTCCTTTCTTTGCTGAGCAAAAGATCATTCTTATTCGAAATGCCAATTTTCTTTCTACCAACAATGATACTGATTTAGATATGACGATATTAGATCATTATTTGGATGCTCCGATGGAGTCTACCATTTTGATCTTTATGGGAAGCTTTGAGAAATTAGATGCGAGAAAGAAAATCGTGAAGAAGGTACAGAAATGTTGTAAAGTGTTACAGTTTCATCGTTTAGATACGCTAGGGAAAGAAAACTATATCAAAGAAGAAATACAACGTAGAAATCTTGAAATAGAGCCAAGCGCCGTTCAGGAGTTAAATCAACGATTGCCTTATGATATTCGTTCTATCAAAGCTGAAATGGAAAAATTAGAACTTTATGGAGAAGTCATTACCACTGTAGTCGTGGAAAAGTTGGTCACCAGACCACTTGAGGATGATGTTTTTCAATTGGTGAATGCCGTTGTAGATCGTGATCTGAAAAAAGCTTTTACACTATGGCAAGATTTATGTGTATTGAATAAAGATGCTATCTATTTGATTGCTTTACTAGCAGGACAGTTTCGCTTTTTATATCAGGTCAAAGTTCTCATGGATCAAGGAGCAGGTAAAGATATGATCGTATCACGTCTTGGTGCTCATCCTTATCGGGTTCAATTGACCATGCAAAGCGCAAGAAAATTATCGGTATCCTATTTGCTTTCTATCCTAGCAAAACTTGCGGCATTGGATCAGAAATTAAAAGGCGGTTTATTAGATAAAAAATTAGGATTTGAATTATTCCTATTGGAATTACAAGGAGCATAGTATAAAATGAAATCATTAAAAGAGTTATATCGTATTGGACCTGGTCCCTCTTCTTCACATACCTTAGGTCCTCAAAGGGCTTGTAGGATATTCAAAGAAGAGCATCCCCAAGCAGATCATTTTGAGGTGGAACTATATGGTTCGTTATCCTTGACCGGAAAAGGCCATTTAACGGATTACATCATCATCGAAACGATGAAACCGAAACCTTGTATGGTATTCTTTAAAACTGGTCATGATTTAAAGCATCCAAATACGATGAAGTTGATTGCTTTTGATCATGAAAATCATCGTTTGGCAGAAGACATTGTCTATTCGATTGGTGGAGGTGCGATACGTTTTGAAGGAAAAGAAAACAGTGAAGGTGCAGATGTTTATCCCCATCATACCTTAAAAGATATATTGGAATATTGTCATCAGCACGATATGGAGCTATGGGAATACGTGAATAAATTTGATGCATTAGATGACTATATGGATGAAATCATGCAGACAATGATCGAAACAGTGGATCGAGGTCTAAGCAAGTCAGGGGAGCTTCCAGGAAATCTTCATTTATTAAGAGTCGCAAAGGATCTGAAGCGAAAAGCAGATTTGTGTAGACAGGCAGTAGAAAAAGAAAAACTATTGTTAAGTGCTTATGCATATAGTGCCAGTGAGGAAAATGCCAGTGGCAATACCACCGTAACAGCACCTACCCTTGGTAGTAGTGGTATCATGCCGGCGCTGGTATATTATTATCACTTGGACTTAGGTTATTCCAAGGAATGTATTCGAAATGGCTTGAAGATTGCGGGATTACTTGGTAATCTTATCAAAGAAAATGCGACGATTTCAGGAGCACAGGGTGGATGTCAGGCGGAAATCGGTGCGGCGGTTAGTATGGGCGCAGCTATGGTTGCATATTTCCATGGACTAAGAAATGAACAAATAGAATATGCAGCGGAAATCGGTATCGAGCATCATTTGGGTTTGACCTGTGATCCGGTAGGTGGATATGTTATGATACCTTGTATCGAACGAAATGCGGTAGGCGTCATGCGTGCAATCGATGCCGCTATATTGGCAAAAGGATTGAGTGGTATCAGAGATCATAAAGTTAGCTTTGACATGGTGGTAAACACCATGAATTATACAGGAAAGAAGCTTGCCATTGAATTGAAAGAAACAAGTCTTGGAGGGCTAGCAACGATCGTTCCTGTAAAATCATAGAAAGGAAGCGAAGTAGTTATGAAAACACTGATCATTTATTCATCTCTAACAGGAAATACAAAGAAATTAGCTGAGGCTATGGCAAGGGAGTTAGAGGACGCAGAGTTGATTCCAGCTGATCAGTTTCAAGTGTCTCATTTACAAAATTTCGACTGTTTTATGATCGGCTATTGGATCAATAAGGGGGATTGCGATGAGTTGAGTCAACGTGTCATTGCACATATGCAAGGGAAAAAACTTGTGTTATTCGGTTCTTTAGGCGCAAAAGAAAATTCTGCTTATTATGATATGATCAAACAGAATGTAGAAAAGCATGTTCATGATGCTCATCTTCTTGGTCATTTCCTTTGTCAAGGCAGTGTAGGTGAAAAAACCATCGAACGATATCAAGAGATGCTTGCGAAAAATCCCGAGGATATTCATTTAAAAGCGCAACTTGAGGCATATGAAGAAGGTATCCATCATCCAAACGAGCAGGACATTCAAAATGCGATCACTTTCATTAAGACGATATTAGGTTCTTAAGGTTTTCAATATGAAAAAAGAGATACATAACAAACAGATTCCATGGTTGAAAGAGTTAGAAACCAATTGTAAGCAGTGCAGCGGATTATGCTGTACTGCCTTATATTTTTCTAAGATCGATGGCTTTCCATACGATAAGCCAGCACAAACCCCTTGCCAGCATTTACAACGTGATTTTCTTTGTGATATTCATGAACAATTACGAGAAAAGGGATGTCAAGGATGCCGATCTTATGATTGTATTGGTGCCGGAAACGAGGTAACAGCTACCATTTATCGTGGTAAATCATGGCGTGATGATGTAAAGATGCAAAGAGAGATTTTTGATGTATTTGTGATCGTTTCTCAATTGCATCAAATGCTGTTTTATCTTTGGGAAGCTTTAACAAATGGACCTGAATCAGTACTACAAATCGCCATAGAAGAAAAAATCAGTCAGCTTCAAGCCATCAAACAACAGGAACCTAAATTATTGCGATGTTTCGATATGGATAAGATCAGAGAAGAGGTCAATCCGTTATTGAAACAAAGTTGGCTTAGACAGTTGCCTAGTCATAGCAACATGCAGAAAAAAAGTTTTTATCGATTGAATGAAAAACGAAGGAAACAAAATCTTAAATATGAAGATTTCAGTATGTCTTTTTTGATAGGCTCTGATTATTCAGGAAGTGATTTATACGGTGCGTGCTTTTTAGGAAGCGATGTTCGTGATGTTAAGGTGTTTGATTGTGATTTATCAAACTGTATGTATTTGACACAGGCACAAGTCAATGCGATGCAAGGAAATAAAAACACAAAGTTGCCATGGTATCTAAAACAACCAAATGATTGGAAGTGAAGGTTACTGACTTGCTATCCTTTCCATAAATCAATACTTCTTTCAATAGTGAAACTATGGTATAATAACTTGGAATTAGCAGGTCAGATGACAATGAAAGGAAGATCCGAATGTTTTTAAAGCGGATAGAATTACAAGGATTTAAATCCTTTGCGGATAAATCAGTAATCAATTTTGATAGTGATGTCATTGGGATTGTGGGACCAAATGGATGTGGTAAAAGCAATATCAATGATGCGATTCGCTGGGTGCTAGGTGAGCAGAGTGTCAAATCTTTGCGAGGCAGCAGTATGAGTGATGTAATTTTCAGCGGTTCTACACAAAGAAAGGCTGTCAATATGGCAGAAGTCACCTTAGTGTTTGATAATACGAGCCATATTTTAAATGTAGATTTTGAAGAGGTTGAGGTCACAAGAAAACTACATAGACAAAGTGGTGAAGGGGAATACTTTATCAATAAGGCACCATGTCGCTTGAAAGACATCATCAATCTAGTAATGGATACGGGATTAGGAAGAGATTCGCTTTCCATCATATCTCAGGGTAACATTTCTGCTTTTGCGGATGCGAAGCCGGAGGAAAGAAGAGCTCTCTTTGAAGAAGCAGCTGGAGTTGCGAAATATAAAAAAAGAAAGAATGAATCCTTATCTAAATTGAATCGAACACAAGAAAACCTTATGCGCTTAGAGGATATCATCGTTGAATTGGAACGCCAGGTGAATCCATTAAAACGTCAAGCCAAAAAAGCGGAACAATATCTAGAAAAGAAGAAAGAGTTGGAAGTGATCGAGGTCAGTGTTTTGGTCGATGAAATCGAAAAATTAAATGGTGAAATCGACGAGCTGAAAAAGAAAGCTTTTGATCTTGATACACAAAAAGCAATGCATGAAACAACGATTCAAGTCGAGGATACCAAAAATAGTGAATTAAGAAATGAAATGTATCAATTAGATCGTGAAGTGAATCGTTTGCAAGAACAGTTCAGTAAGATCAATGAAGAATCTCGAATGTTGGAAATGCGTAAGATCGAGCTGGATGAAAAACGTAAATATGCATTAGAATCTGCGAGCAATGCAGAAAAGGCGAGAGAATTAAAGGCGATGGTTGATGAAGCTGCTTTTGAATATGAGGATCGAAAAAAAAGGTTAAAAGACTTAGAAATAGATCTATCTTTGAAAAAAGAGGAAATTATCAAGATAGAAAGTGATATCAGCTATAGTCAAAGTGAAAATCAACAAGCAAGTACCATTTTAAATCGTTTGGAAAACCGTAAGGATGTATTAGAAAATCTTGCACGTCAGCCATTCAATCATCAGAATGCGGTTCGTTCTATTTTAGAGGCAAAAAGTACCTTACCTGGGATATTAGGTGTTGTTTCCCAATTATTTAAGCCACAGATGAATTATGAAACGGCGATTTCCAATGCGCTTGCCGGTGCAATGTATCATATCGTTACGGCAGATGAAGCGAGTGCACGACACGCAATTGGTTTTTTGAAAAAGAATCAAAGTGGTAGAGCAACCTTCTTGCCTTTGACGGTCATGCGACCACATAGGATGATGAAGGAACATTATTTGCTTGCGAAAAACTTAAAGGGATTTTTAGGTGTAGCAAGCGAATTTGTAGAAAACGAAGAAACTTTTAACGATTTGAGAGATTCTTTGTTTGGTAATGTCGTGATCGTAGACAATTTGGTCAATGCCAATGAAATTGCGAAAATGTTAAAATACAATTATAAAATTGTGACCATCGATGGAGATATCGTCAATAAAGGCGGAAGTATGACCGGTGGTAAACAGAAAAACAATGCTACACCATTGACCATACAAAAAGAATTACATCAAGTTATGCAAAGTTTAGAAGGCCAGAAAATGAAAACAGATGGATTGAAACAACAACTGGCTTCTTTGCAAAGCAAAAAGGATCAATGCAATGCTGCTTTGGTACAACTACAAATTTCTATTGCGCAATTAGATCCTATCGTAAAAGCAAAATGGTCTAAGCTAGAGCATTTAAAAGAAGAATATGAAAGTGTTGCTCCTGACGCTGACAAAGAAACAGATAGCGAACTGTTAGAAGATGATTTGATCGTTCGATTAAGCAATGCACATAGCAAGATCGATGATATCAGTGCAACCATCAAGAGCAAACGTGAACGCCGTATGAAGGTCGGCAATGAGGTAGAGCGTAAGGAACAACAGATTCGAAGTCTTCGTCGTGATTTGAATATCGTGCAAAATGAGATGCGAGATATTGAGGTTGCACAAGCAAAAGCCGAAACACGTTTGGAAACAAGTATGGAACGATTGAGTTCAACCTATGAAATGACTTTCGAATATGCACAAGGACAAAAGATGGATGCTGATATGAGTGTTGCACGAGAACGTGTCAAAGAGTTGCGTCAAGAAATCGCAGGTCTAGGCAATGTCAATCTAGATGCTCCTGAGCAATATAAAGAAATTTCACAACGATATGAATTTCTAACCAAACAAAAAGATGACTTGAATGCGGCAAAACAAAAAATTCTAGTTGCGATCGATGAAATGGATGAAATCATGGTCCATCAATTTAAAGATATGTTTGATCGTATCAATAGCGAATTAAACGACGTATTTCAAGCTTTGTTTGGAGGAGGAAGTGCTAGATTGTTTTTGGTAGATCCTCAGGATATTTTAAATACGGGAATTGATATTGAAGTCAGACCACCCGGAAAGACCGTACAAAACATTCGATTATTCTCTGGTGGTGAAAAATCTTTGATTGCCATTTGTGTGTTGTTCTCAATATTAAAAGCAAGAACTATGCCTTTGTGTATTTTTGATGAGGTTGAGGCGGCACTAGATCAAGCAAATGTAGAACGATTTGCGAAATATATCACGAGATTTCGTGGAGAGAGTCAATTTATCGTAGTAACGCATAGACCTGGTACGATGGCGCAATGTGATGCTTTATATGGTGTCACAATGCAACAAAATGGTGTCAGTCAGCTATTGAAGGTAAAACTGCAAGATGCAATCAATATGGTAGATAAGAAAGAAGAGGTAACAGCGTAATGGGCATATTTTCTAAATTGAAAAAAACCTTTTCCGGTAAACAGGAAAAAGATCAGGATCGCTATTTAAGTGGATTAGATAAAACCAAGAAGTCCTTTTCTGAACGTATTCGAAAGTTGGCTTTGGGCTTTAGTGGCGTAGATGAGGAATTTCTTGAGGAATTGATGATCGTATTATTAGAGGCCGATATCGGAATTAAAACAGCACAAAAAATCGTAGATGAAGTAGAAAACAGAGCGATGGATCAGAAATTGAAGGACTTTCATGCAATCAGTGAATGTTTGATCGAAGTCATGCATGATATGTATTGTACAAAAGAAGATGAACCATTTCATGAAAATAGTGAAGGACCTACGGTAATCTTAATGGTGGGTGTCAATGGTAGTGGGAAGACTACAACAACGGCAAAATTAACTAAGCAATTTCAAGAAGAAGGAAAAAGCGTGGTCGTTGCGGCAGCAGATACCTTTCGTGCCGGCGCAATCGATCAGCTAGCTCAATGGGCAAACCGACTTAACGTTCCTTGTATCAAGGGAAGAGAAAACGGAGATCCAAGCGCTGCGCTGGTAGATGCATGTCGATATGCAAAAGAACATGATATTGATATCATGATCGGTGATACTGCCGGACGTCTTCAAAATAAGGCCAATTTGATGAAGGAATTAGAAAAGATGCGTCGAGTATGTGAACGTGAAATTCCTGATGCACCTCATGAGGTATGGTTGGTGCTAGATGCAACAACAGGTCAAAACGGAATCTCACAGGCACAGATATTCCTGGAAACGACCAATGTGACCGGAATCATCTTAACAAAGATGGATGGGACGGCAAAAGGCGGTATTGTCATTGCAATTCGTGATCTATTGGGATTGCCGGTAAAATATATCGGATTAGGTGAAAAGGAAGACGATTTACGTCCGTTTGATATCGATTCTTATCTTTATGGAATCTGTGAGGATCTGTTATCTGATGATTGAACAAACACAAGAAATGAATGCGCTATTAGATGCCTATGAGCCTTTGTTGACGCAGAAACAACAAGAGATCATGAATCTATATTTTAAAGAGGATTTCTCTTTATCAGAAATTAGCGAAACATTAGAAATCAGTAGGGCAGCAGTCAATGATCATTTGAAGCGAAGTGAGAGAATATTGTTGGATTACGAAAAAAAACTGCATCTTGTGAAGAATTATGAAACAAGAGCAAAGATTTATGATAAAATAAAGACGATTGGAAACAAGGAAGTCCGATCATTGATAGAAGATTTAGAAAATATCGAGTAAATTAGGAGGATATCATGTCAAAAATTATTTCAGTGAACGCAGGAAGTTCATCTTTAAAGTTTCAGCTATTTGAAATGCCAAGTGAAGAGGTATTGACAAGTGGAATCGTAGAAAAAATCGGTTTTGAAGATGCTATTTTCACGATTAAGGTAAATGGTGAAAAAATCAAAAAAATCTTACCGATCCCTGATCACACAAAGGCTGTTTCATTATTGCTGGAAGCATTGGTAGAATATAAAGTTGTAAACAGTTTGGATGAAATTGTCGGTGCAGGTCATCGTGCAGTTCATGGAGGGGAAATCTTTAAGGAATCTGTTCCTGTAACAGATGAGGTAGTTGAACAATTCGCATCATTAAATGAGTTGGCACCTTTACATAATCCAGCAGGTTTGGTCGGTTATAATGCTTTCAAAGAAAATTTGCCAAACTGTAAGCATGTATTTGTATTTGATACAGCATTCCATTCTACAATGCCGAAAGAAAGCTATATTTACGCACTTCCTATGGAATACTACGATAACTATAAAATTCGCCGTTACGGCTTCCATGGTACAAGTCATAAATATGTATCATTACGTTGTGCAGAATTGATGAATAAAGATATTAAAGATACAAAGATCATCACATGTCATTTAGGAAACGGAGCAAGCATTACAGCGGTAGATGGAGGAAAATCTATCAATACTTCTATGGGCTTTACTCCTTTGGCAGGTGTTATGATGGGAACACGTTGTGGAGATATCGATCCTGCAATCGTAACGTATATCATGAAGAAAACAGGTGCTACACCTGATGAAATGGATGATATCATGAACAAAAAATCAGGTATGCTAGGTGTGAGTGGCATTAGTTCTGATGCTCGTGATATTGAAGATGGGTGTAAAGAAGGAAATCCAGCTGCTGTATTAACAGCTGAGGTATATGTCAATCGTGTAATCAATGTAGTAGGTGGTTACTATGCACAACTAGGCGGTGCTGATGCAATCGTATTTACTGGTGGTATCGGTGAAAATGATACTAATATGCGTTATATGATTTGTAATCGTTTGAAGGAAGCATTCGGTGTAGAATTAGATGAGGAGCTCAACGGTAAAACAAGAGGCAAAGAGGTATTGTTATCTACACCAGATAGCAAGATTCAAGTTTGGTTGATTCCAACCAATGAAGAATTAATGATTGCTCGTGATACTTACCGTTTGATGCAGAACTAATGAATTCTATTTTTGAACTCATCCAGAAATACGATATCATCACGATTTATCGTCACATCAGTCCTGATGCGGATGCGCTTGGTTCCCAATTCGGTTTAAAACAA
This sequence comes from Hoskinsella mucinilytica, assembly GCF_045223415.1. NCBI lineage: Bacteria > Bacillati > Bacillota > Erysipelotrichia > Erysipelotrichales > Erysipelotrichaceae > Hoskinsella > Hoskinsella mucinilytica. The sequence goes on from NZ_JBEQZJ010000020.1 coordinate 22,704, forward strand.
TGGATCATAGATTCTTATCCAGATAAACAAGTGTATGCATTGGGAAAGGACGATGGGAGCAAATGCTCTCATTTTCCTGGCAGTGATGTCGTTGACGATGAAACCATACGTCACTCTTTGGCTATTATTTTAGATACTGCCAATCAAGATAGGATCGATGATGCAAGATGGAAAACTGCTGCCTATCGTCTGAAAATAGATCATCATATATTCGTGGAAACATTTGCGGATGAAGAATATATTGATGATCGTTCTGGAGCTACCTGTGAAATATTGGGAACATTGTTAATGAACGAAGGTTACCATATTTCATCCACTGCTGCTCAGTATATATACAGTGGTTTGATTGCGGATACCTTACGCTTTTCTATTCCTACAACAACATCTCAGACCTTAAGAACCGCAGCTTATCTTTTGGATCATGGAGTAGATGTACAAAAGTCAAATGAAGAAAATTTTTCAACATCCATGCAACAATTTCAATATGAAAATTATCTACGAAGCAGTTGTAAAGTGTTGGGTGGGAAAATTGCATACAGTATTGTTCATAAAGAAGACTATGAACAGTTTGGACTGAGCTTTAATGAAGCCAAAGAAAAGGTGTTCGTGTTTGGTGGGGTTCATGAATTTAAAGCTTGGGCTTTGTTTGTGGAGAAAGAAACGGATGAACAAGGAATGCTTCGTTATAATGGAAGCCTTCGTTCTCGGAATACCACGATCAACGACATTGCCATGAGATACAATGGTGGCGGACATCGATTTGCTTGTGGCGTAAAAAATCTTAGTGATAAGGATATTGAGTGCATTTTACAAGAAATTTTAAATAGAATTAACGAATAAAAGGGTGAAGAACCCTTTTATTGTATAAGGAGAATATATGAAACCAGTATGTTTGTTTGATTTAGATGGAACATTAACGGACCCTAAAGAAGGAATTACAAAATCAGTAGCATATGCGCTTGGAAAATTTGATATTGAAGTAAAACATCTTGATGATTTAAAAGTGTTTATCGGACCACCTCTGCAAGATAGCTTTATGAAATACTATTCTATGGATGAAGAACAAGCTCAACAGGCTATCCAATATTATCGTGAATATTTTTCAACAACAGGCATTTTTGAAAATAAGGTATATCCCGGTATTGCCCAGATGTTACAACAATTAAAAGCACAAAACAAGAAAGTTCTGGTTGCTACAAGTAAACCGGAAGGTTTTGCTCGACAAATCATGGAACATTTTCAGTTAGCTGATGATGTTGACGATGTTTGCGGTGCAACTATGGATGGAAGCCGTAGTAAAAAAGGAGATGTTATCGCCTATGCATTAAACAAGCATCATGTTCATGAAATGGATGCGATTATGGTAGGTGATCGTGAACATGATATCTTAGGCGCAAAAGAAAATCATTTACCTTGTATAGCAGTGCTTTACGGTTATGGATCCAGAGAAGAATTTGAAAAAGCCGGTGCTGATATCATTGTAGAAAGTGTTTCTGAATTAACAAATTATCTTATGAAATAAGTTCTGAAAGTAGGCATAGTTGCCTGCTTTTGTTTTAGGATAAAAAATCTCATGCGTTCTATGCGGCATGAGGGTAGAAAATATGATAAAATAAGAGAGAGGTGAAGGCATGAGCGTACATTTACATGTTAGAAGCTGCTATACATTATTAAAAAGCACGCTGACAATTGAAAAGATTATAAAAAATACAAAAAAACATGGCTATACTGCAGTAGCACTTACAGATTTTGGAGTGTTTCATGGCGCTATGGCATTTTATCATGCCTGTCAAAACGAGGGAATCAAGCCGATTTTCGGAATGGAATTAAATGTAACAGAAGATGGGGAACTCTATAACTTTGTTGCGCTTGCGAAAAACGATACAGGATATGTATCCTTGTTGAAACTATCCACTTATTTAAACACAGAAGAGCATGGAACCATCAGTATTGAAGAATTAAGCTCCTATACCAAAGATTGTGTGGTCATCAGTGGAGGAGATAGCGATGCTTTGGAAGCTATGCTGTTACAAGAACAAAAAGATCGTTTGATTGCACATCTATCTTTATGCGCAAACTATTTTTCTACTTTCTATGTGGCGATTGCAAAAAATGATGCCGGATTATTAGAAAAGAAAAATGCATTTTTAAAAGGGATATGTAAACAGTTGGGGATTCACACAACAGCACTTTCCAGAATTTATTATGAAGATGAAAGCGATGAAGAAAGCTATCGTACCCTATGTGCAATTGATCAAGGCTTGTCCATCGATGATAAGACCTTAAATTGTAGTACTGGAAGATATTTTCGCTCACAAGAGGAAATGAAAAAGCTATATGATGAGGATGACCTGGAAACAACAGAAGAAATTGCGGATTTATGTAACGTAAAAATGCAATTGGAAAAAGCGGTGTTACCTAAATTTCATAATAAATATGGTATCAGCAGTGAAGTCTTTTTACGCCAACTATGCCATAAAGGGTTACAAAAACGTATGAATTATCAATCAATACCAAAGGAATATGTAGATCGATTAGAATATGAATTAGATGTCATCATATCAATGAAATACGCTGATTATTTCTTAATTGTTTGGGACTTTATCCGTTTTGCGAAAACAAAAGACATTTATATTGGTCCTGGTAGAGGTAGTGCGGCAGGTTCGTTGGTAGCATATTGTCTTGGTATTACGCACGCAGATCCCATTCAATATCACTTGCTATTTGAACGTTTTCTAAACCCCGAGCGTGTTTCCATGCCGGATATCGATACGGATTTCCCGGATAATCGTCGTGATGAAGTTATAGAATATGTCACTTCTTTGTATGGAAACACAAGAGTTGCTCATATCATTACCTTTAATACCTTGGCGGCAAAACAAGTATTGCGTGATGTAGGAAGAACCATGGATTTCACCGTGAGAGAAATGGATAGCTTATGTCGTTTGGTACCTAATCGAACTAAAATTACGTTGAAAGCAGCGTATGAAGAACGAGCTGCTTTTAAACAAAAAATCAATTCTGGAGAAAAGTATAGGAAACTGTTTCGTGTTGCGTTAAGATTAGAAGGACTACCAAGGCATGCATCATTACACGCAGCAGGTATCATTCTTTCCAATGAAGACATTGATCAGGTATGTCCTTTGATCGATGTAGATGAAGGAGTCAGAGCAAGCCAATTTACGATGGAGTATCTAGAAGAACTTGGCTTGATCAAAATGGATTTCTTAGGATTAAGAAATTTGACCATCATAGATGAAATCGTACATCATATCAATGAAACACAAGATACAAAATTGGAAATCATGAAAATTCCTTTGGATGATAAAAAGACATATGACTTGATTCGAGATGTCGATACCATTGGCGTATTTCAATTAGAAAGCGAAGGAATGAAAAATCTTATCAGAAAGATCAAACCTACTTGTTTTGAAGATATCGTTGCGACCATTGCGTTATATCGCCCGGGTCCAATGGAAAATATCCCAGAGTATTTAGAAAGAAGATCACATCCTGAAAAGGTGGATTATATCCATCCTAGTCTTAAGCCGATTTTGATCAACACCTATGGTATTATGATCTATCAGGAGCAGGTCATGCAGGTCGCAACGACCATGGCTGGTTTTTCTTTGGGAAAGGCAGACAATCTTAGAAAAGCAATCAGCAAGAAAAAAGGCGATCAATTAATCAAGTTGAAAGAGGAATTCATACAAGGTGCATTAAAGAAAGGATATGCGCAAGCACTGGCAGAGCATGTCTATGATCTGATCATGAAATTTGCCAATTATGGATTTAATCGTTCCCATAGCGTTGCATATGGTATGGTAGCTTATCAGCTCGCTTATTTAAAGGCCAATTATCCATTGTATTTTTTCATGAGTCTATTAAATAGCGTCATTGGTTCCGACTCTAAAACCAATGAATATGTATTTGAAGCAAAAAAACGTAGTATTCAGATCTTATTGCCAAGTGTGAATGATAGCTTATTGCATTATCGAATTCAACATGATGCATTAAGATTTCCATTGTTAGGCATCAAAGGAATCGGTAGAGCCATTGCATTACCGATCATAGAAGAAAGAGAACAACATGGACCTTATTTAGACTTCTTTGATTTTGTTGCACGTATGGCAAAATATCGAGTAGCCAAAAAAACAATGGAAACATTGATCTATGCAGGTGCATTAGATGAGTTTCGTATCAATAGAGTATCCATGATAGCAAGCTTAGATGATGCCATTCGTTATGGTGATCTGGTGAAAATCGAAGATCAAGATCAAATCTTATTGGATTTCGATTTGGTGAGCAAGCCGGCCATGACATCATTGAAAGAAAACGCAAGTTTACGTGCTGAAAAAGAAAAGGAATGTTTGGGATTTTATCTGACAACACATCCAATCGAAGCATTAAGAAACAAACTAGATGCTAATTTACGACCTCTTGTGTTTTTAAAAGAAGTTCGTGGCTATGTGAAATTTATTTGTCAGATTGAAAAATGTAAACCGTATCGTACAAAAAATGGGCATATGATGATGTTTGTTTTAGTGAATGATGAAACCAGCAAGTTTGATTTGGTATGTATGCCTAATATTTATGAAATACATGAAAAAGATCTTGTCAAAGGAAATTATCTTTACATCGAAGGTGTGATCGATAAAGAAAATTCCTGCTTGGTCAAGAAGCTTACGAAGATAGAAAGGTAATGGATATGATAAGACATGCGAGAATGGATGATATCGATCAGCTAGTAGAACTGGAAGCAAGCTGTTTTCCTTTGGCTGAAGCCGCAACAAGAACAGCTCTTGCACAACGTATCCAAATTTTTCCACACAACTTTTTGGTAATGGAACATGAGGGACAAATCATTGCGATGATCAATGGATGTGTTTGTGATCAGGAAAGAATGAGTGATGATTTATATGAAAATGCTCAACTACATAAACCTACAGGAAGTTATCAAGCTGTGTTTGGCTTGGATGTACATCCGGCATATCGTCATCTTGGTTATGCCAAAGATATGATGCAAGCCTTGATCAAACAAAGCATAGAAGATCAAAAAACAGGTATGTTTCTAACTTGTAAACAACATTTGATCGGTTTTTATGAAAGCTTTGGTTATGTCAATATGGGAATCAGTGCATCTATTCATGGAGGCGTTACTTGGTATGATATGTTGTTAACGTTTTAGAAGGTAGAAGTAGTGAAAAAAGCAAATACTTTATTGCTTTCTGTAAAAAAATATGGTATCATACTACGTGTTGTATGTCCGATTGGATTTACAACCGCTCATCATAAGGTTTAAGTATGGTATTCATCACCTTATTTGGCGAGTCTTAAAAACAAGAAGGAGGTGCGATTATGTACGCAATTATCGAAACAGGTGGAAAGCAGATCAAAGTTGAAGAAGGATCTGTAATCTTTGTTGAAAAACTAGATGCCCAAGAAGGGGATACTGTAGTATTTGACAAAGTAGTAGCTTACTCAAACAGAACAACTCGTGTTGGAACTCCATATGTAAAAGGTGTGAAGGTTAACGCTAAGGTTGAAAAACAGGGAAAAGCGAAAAAAATCATTGTTTACAAATACAAAGCTAAAAAAGGAAGTTCTCACCGTAAACAGGGTCACCGTCAGCCATATACAAAATTAACTGTTGAATCTATCGAGGCTTAATTTCTATGGTAAAGGTCACTGTATTGCATCAGCATCAAAAAATTGTTCATATGACGATATGTGGACATGCAGGATATGCCGATAAAGGGCAAGATCTAGTATGTGCAGGTGTTAGTAGTATAGCGATTGGGATGATGAATGCATTAGACCAGATGGAACCTGATACCTGTGATCTTTCTATGAAAGACGCAGATGTTGAAATTCAGGTAAATAAGGTTACAGAGGGAAATCAACTTCTATTAAGAGGGATGATCATTCAACTGCAGACCTTGAAAGAAACTTATAAAAAATATGTTCAGATAAACGAACAGGAGGTGTAATTATGAAGTTTGTATTAGATATTCAGTTATTTGCATCTAAGAAGGGTGTTGGTTCTACTAAGAACGGACGTGATTCTGCTGGTAGACGCCTTGGAGCAAAACTAGCTGATGGACAGAAATGTCATGCTGGTTCAATCATTTACCGTCAGCGTGGTACAAAAATTCACCCAGGTACAAATGTAGGTAAAGGTGGAGATGACACATTGTTTGCGAAAGTAGATGGTGTTGTTAAATTTGAGCGTTTAGGTAAAGACAAGAAAAAAGTGTCTGTATATCCAGTTGCTTAATGATAGAAATCCCCGTTTGGGGATTTTATTTTTGAACAGAATATATCATAGTAAGGAGGTGTCGTGAATGTTTGTAGATAGAGTCAAGGTGCATATAAAAGCAGGAAAAGGCGGAGACGGTATCGTTGCTTTTCGAAGAGAGAAATATGTTGCTTATGGTGGACCAAGCGGTGGAGACGGCGGTGCAGGCGGTGATATCGTGTTTATGGTTGATGAAGGCAAGACAACGTTATTGGATTTACGCTATAATAGAAAAATGGCCGCAGAAAATGGTGGTAATGGAAAAACCAAAAAGATGCATGGCGCAGATGGTGGTGACTGCATCATTAAGGTTCCTTTGGGGACTTTGGTGAAAGACGCCAAAAGTGGTAGGATCATTGCGGATCTAACACGAAAAGGTCAAAAGGAAATCATTGCGAAAGGTGGCAAAGGCGGTCGAGGAAATTTTCACTTTAAATCAAGTAAAAATACTGCGCCACAATATAGTGAACTTGGTGAACCTGGTCAAGAACTGGATGTTCAAGTTGAACTGAAAGTATTGGCTGATGTTGGCTTGGTTGGTTTTCCTTCTGTAGGTAAGTCAACATTGTTGAGTGTTGTATCCAAAGCAAAACCGGAAATTGCAGATTACCATTTTACCACGATCGCACCAAATCTTGGTATGGTTCAGGTTCCGGACGGAAGAAGTTTTGTTATGGCAGATCTTCCCGGTTTGATTGAAGGTGCCAGTGAAGGGAAAGGTTTAGGACATCAGTTTTTAAGACATATTGAACGTTGTCGAGTGATCATCCATGTCGTTGATATGGGGGCCAACGATGGAAGAGATCCGTTAGAGGATTATCGTATCATCAATGAAGAACTTAGCAATTATGAATATCGTTTGATGGAACGACCTCAAGTTGTGTTAGCAAACAAGATGGATTTGGATCATGCACAGGAAAATCTGAAGCGCTTTAAAGAAGCTTATCCTGATGTTGAAGTATTTGAAACCACGACCATCATTGCGGAAGGACTAGAACCTGTGCTATATCGTGCAGCTGATCTGTTGGAAACAACACCACAATTTCCTTTGTTTAATGATGAAGAAGTGGATGCGGAAGCTGAAGGTGTCTTATATAAATTCGAACCAGAACAACCTTCCTTTGAGGTTCATAATCTAGGAAACGGTCAATGGGAGCTAACTGGTGAGGAATTAGAAAAAGCATTTAAGATGAGTAAACTTGATAATGAAGAAGATATCATGCGATTCGCAAGAAAAATGCGTAAGATGGGTATCGATGAAGCATTACGTCAAGCAGGATGTCAAGATGGAGATAGTGTTGCCATTTGTGATATTGAATTTGAATTCGTAGAATAAAGCCCAAATCGGGCTTTTTTTATATCATGTATCAAAATCAATTTACTGGTATTTCTTCATCAAATCCGTTATGATTATAGTAACAATGGAGGTAGATAGAATGAAGATGGTATCATGGAATGTCAACGGAATACGTGCATGTATGCAAAAAGGATTTATGGACTTTTTTCATGAGGTAGATGCAGATATTTTTTGTTTACAAGAAACCAAAATGCAACCGGGGCAACTTGAAATAGAAACACCCGGTTATATGCAATATATGAACAGTGCTGAGAAAAAAGGATATAGTGGAACGATGGTTTTTACCAAAAAAGAGCCATTACAAGTAACCTATGGTATCGGAATAGAAGAGCATGATCATGAAGGACGTGTCATTACCTGTGAATATGAGAATTTCTATCTTGTGACAGTTTATACACCGAATTCTAAAGATGGCTTATTAAGATTAGATTATCGTATGATTTGGGAAGATGATTTTAAAGCTTATTTACATAAGCTCAATGAAAAAAAGCCAGTGATCGTTTGTGGTGATATGAATGTCGCTAAGGAAGAAATCGACTTAAAAAATCCCAAAACAAATCGTAAAAATGCAGGTTTTAGCGATGAAGAAAGAGATAAGATGAGAGCGTTGTTAGCGAGTGGATTTACTGATAGCTATCGATATTTATATCCGGATCGTGTGGAGTATTCTTGGTGGAGCTATCGTTTTAAAGCAAGAGAGAAAAATGCAGGTTGGAGAATCGATTATTTCCTTGTCAGCGATGATAGCAAAGAGAACATTCTAGAGGCAAAAATTCATACTGATGTATTCGGAAGTGATCATTGTCCTGTATCACTTGAAATCAATATCTAAGGGTAACCTTTATCTTTTGAAAAAAATGGTAGTGTTTTCTTACATTTTATGATAAAATTTCGTTGTTTCGTATAAATTCACTGACAGGGAGTGAATTGTTTCTACCCTTGAACCAATGTTTCGAGGACTATGAATCAACGTTTTTTTATTGTTCGTTGATTCTCGTAGAAATACGAGAATTTTTTCATGAAAGATAGGAGAAAGTATGGAAGAAAAAAAGAAAGATAGCATCTATGAATTAGATGGAAAGGTTCCTTTAAAGAAAGCATTGCCATTAGGTATTCAACATATCCTAGCGATGTTTTTGGGTAATGTATCACCATTGATCATTATTTGCGGTATGTTGGAAATGAGTGGTGCATTAAAGATGACATTGATTCAAAATGCAATGTTTGTAGCAGGGGTAGCTACCTTATTTCAATTATATCCATTTTGGAAAATCGGTAGTGGACTTCCTATTGTTATGGGTACAAGCTCAGGCTTTATCGGTACGGCAAAGGCAATCGGTGCTGCATTTGGATATGGCTCATTGATGGGGGCAAGCATCATAGGCGGTCTTTTTGAAATGGTGATGGGTTATTTCATCAAACCACTTCGTAAATTATTTCCACCGATCGTAACAAGTTTGGTCATTGTATCCATTGGATTATCTTTGTTGCCGGTTGGTATCAATTATTTTGGTGGTGGTAACGGTGCAGCGGATTTTGGTAGCATCCAACATCTTATGGTTGGTACGTTTGTCATCATCGTGATCTTGATCGCAAAACAATTTAAAGGCTTTGTGAATAATGCATCTATTTTGATTGGTATCTTGGCAGGATATATACTTGCGATTGTTTTAGGAATGGTAGACTTTACACAGGTCAAAGAAGCGGCTTGGATTGCTATTCCAAGTTTTATGCCGGTAGCCCTTGAATTTCATCCTCAGGCAATCATTGCAATGGGTATCATGTTCATTGCCACAACTGTAGAAACCATCGGAGATACAAGTGGGGTAGCCAATGGTGGTCTTGGAAGAGAAGCAACCAATGAAGAATTACAAGGTAGCGTTATGGCAGATGGTTTGGGTAGTGTGATCGGTGCATTGTTTGGTGTATTGCCAAATACATCTTTTTCTCAAAATGTCGGTTTGGTCGCAGTGACTAAGGTCGTGAATCGTTTTGTTATCATGACAGGTGCTGTTTTCTTGATCTTATGTGGCTTTTGTCCAAAGTTAAGCGCATTATTTTCTGTTATGCCTCAATCTGTATTAGGTGGTGCTGCAGTCATTATGTTTGCGATGATTTTGGTGAGTGGTATTCAATCTTTAGCAAGATGCAACTTGAATGAACGTAATGGTTTGATCATTGCACTTGCGATTGGCTTAGGTGTCGGTATTGGAAATGTACCAGCTGTTTTAGATCAGCTTCCTACTTGGGTAGGCAATATCTTTGCGCAAAATGGGATCATCATGACCTTTGTGATCGCTACGGTATTGAATTTGATCTTGCCTAAGGATAAAGAAGAACGTGAAGAATAAAAAGATTTTTTTGACTGGAGATAAAGGGGTAGGGAAATCTACTTGTATCAATGAAATCATCAAGGAGTGTCAGTTAAGCACATGTGGCTTTCAGACACTTCCTTTTTATGAGCATGGTATCAGAACGGGATTCTATTTACATGCGTTGTTACCAATAGAGGAAAACGATCAACGCTTTTCCATTCAACATGACGGTTGGAATGAAACCATACCAGGAGTGTTCGATGACTTTGGTGTTACTGTTCTCAAACGCAGTATGCAACAAAAGGATCATGTACTCATCATGGATGAAATTGGTAGATTAGAGAAAAAAGAAACCTTGTTTATCGATACCTTGTTTCAAAGTTTAGAAGAATGTAAGAATATACTTGGTGTTTTAAAGAAATGTGAGATACAATATATACAGGATATCAAACAAAGAGAAGATATCATCTTGTTTGATTTTGATGAGATGAATTATGATGCAATCAAAACATCAATCATAACGTTATGGAAGGAGAGCATATGAAACATAAATTAAAAGGATTAATGGTATTGATCTTATGTTTATTCATTAGTGGTTGCACGATGGAAAAAGAGGTCAAAGATGAAACAATCACAATAACAGATCAAGCAGGAAGAGTAGTGACGTTAGATCAACCTGTGGAAAAAATCGTAAGTGGATATTATATTGCTACTACAACACTGATTGGATTAGGTCAAACGGACAAAATTGTCGGTGTAGAAATGAAAGCAGATACCAGAGCAATCTATCAAAAGGCAGCTCCTGAACTATTAGAGTTACCGGCTATGGGCAATAAAAAGTCATTTAATGTAGAAGAATGTGCAAAGGCACATCCTGATGTTGTGTTTTTACCTGTTAGTTTAAAAAGCTATGTCGATAAATTAGAAGATCTTGATATGAAGGTGATTTTGTTAGACCCTGAAACAATGCAGGATTTCAATGAAGCGGTGGATATCATTGCGAATGTTTGTGGTGCACAAGAACGTGCTCAAACATATAAAGATTTTCAACAAAGACTTCAGACAACCTATGTAAGAAGTCAAAAAGATGAAAAGGAAACCATCTATTTTGCAGGAAGCGATATCTTACAGGCTAGCGGAGAACACATGTTTCAAGGAGAACTCATTAAGAATGCAGGTGCGAATAATGCAATCACAGATACCACAAGTACTTCTTGGTTCAATATCAACAAAGAAGAATTATTAAAAGCAGATCCATCTTATATCTTGATCGAACAAGCGGGTGCAGATATAGAAGCTGTAAAAAAGGATGCGTCTTTACAAGCATTACAGGCGATAAATCGTAACCATATATATGAGTTTCCAAGTGCTTTAGAAACGTGGGATACGCCTAACTTATCTTATTGTCTGGGAGAGCTTTGGTTAAAGTCGATCTTAGAGCCAGAAAGTATTTCTATGGATCAGGTGTTAAAAGAAGCACAGCAATTTTATCAAGAGTTTTATGGAATTGAGGTAACTGCTGAGGACCTTGGCATTTAGTATGAAAAAAACATACGGTTTATGTGTCATTGTGATCCTACTTGCTGGCATTGGCCTGTTTATCGGCAGATATGATACCTCTGTTTATGATATCATTCAAGCTCTTATTGGCAATGGAGATCATATGACACATAGTCTGGTTTGGAATATTCGATTGCCCAGAATTATGTTGGTGTTATTAAGCGGAGGAGCACTGGCGTTATCCGGTGTCGTTTATCAAACTGTCTTTAAAAATCCTTTGGCATCCGGTGATGTCATAGGTGCAAGTTCAGGATGTTCCCTTGGCGCTATGATTGCGATCCTTTGTGCAGGGGATTTATGGATGATTGTGGGGTTTTCTTTTATCGGAGGGCTTATTATCGTTTTATGTACCATCTTGCTGGCATCTAAGGTGAAAGGAAATCGCATATTGAATTTGGTGATTGCTGGATTGATTCTACAAGCGGTAGCGACCAGTTTTATGATGATCATAAAACTTCAGGCAGATCCTTTTCGTGAATTGGCGAATATTGAATATTGGCTCATGGGAGGCTTTTCTGATGCGTCTTGGTCACAGGTATGGTTTGTATCCATTCCCATCCTATTGTGTTGTGTTTGCTTGTATGCACTTCGTTGGCAAATACAAATGCTGAGCTTTGGTGAAGAAGCAGATACCTTAGGTGTTCCTGTGAAAAGAGTAAGACTTTTTGCTTTATTGCTAGCGACATTGTTGATATCCTCTGTGATTTCGATTGCTGGCATCGTTAGTTGGGTTGGTCTATTAGTACCACATATCATCAAAATGTTGTATCATCAGCCGTTATCGAAGAGTTTTGGCTCCATCTTCCTATGTGGTTCCTGCTTTTTGTTGTTATGTGATACATTGGCAAGAAGCTTGTTTGTGATAGAATTGCCCATTAGTGTGTTAACTAGCTTGTTTGGTGCTTTGTTTTTGATTCTATTATTTTTGAAAGGAAGGCTTCCTTTATGATAACCTTACAAAAGGTCAGTGTTTCTTTACACGAAAAAGAAATCTTAAAAGATATCAGTTTTGTGATTCCACAATCTCGCATCGTGATGATATTAGGAGAGAATGGAAGTGGTAAAACAACTTTGATCAAAAGTATGCTAGGTAAGCTTGCTTATGAAGGAAGTATTGCTAAGAATGGGGTAGAAATCAATACCTTAAAAGAAAAAGAAAGGGCAGCTTTATTCAGCTATGTGCCACAAATAAAAGAATTGGCGCTTGATATGCGAGTAGAAGATTGTGTGGTTGCCGGTTGTTCCAGAGAGCTTTCTTTCTTTCAAACACCAAGAAAAAAAGACTATGAGAGAGCAGAAGCTATCATGAAACAGTTTCATTTATTCCACTTAAAGGATAAGCTATTACATGAAATCAGTGGGGGAGAACTTCAGATGTGTTATGTAGCCAGAGCCTTTTTACAAGATGCAGAAGTCATGATGATGGATGAGCCTTGTACGTATCTAGATTATCAACGACAACACTTGTTCTTGCAGGAAACCAAGCGTTTGTGTACCAAAAAGAAAAGTATTCTTATTAGCATTCATGACCCGAATTTAGCTCTACAATATGCAGATGAGATCCTCTTGATTCATCATGGACAATTGTTAGCACATTTGTGTAAAGAAACGCATGATATGCAAAAAGAGTGTGTTAGGTATTATAATGAAATATATGGCAGCCATTTTACATTGGCTGATAAAGAAGATCAGTTTTTGATCTGGAAGGAGAAAACGTATGTTGCAGATACAGCAATATGTCAGAGCGAAGAGCCTAGATGAGGCGTATGAGCTATTGAACAAACATCGTAACAATCAGATTCTAGGAGGCATGATGTGGTTGAAGATGCAGAATCGTAACATTCCCATTGCCATCGATCTGTGTGAACTTCCACTACAAGGCATAGAAGAGACAAAGGATCATTTCGTGATTCAAGCGATGACATCACTTCGAGATATCGAAACGCATGAAGGTTTACAAAGATATTTTAAATCGATGTTTACAGATGCCTTATCTGATATTGTAGGTGTACAGTTTCGTAATATGGCAACCTTAGGTGGAAGCTTGTATGCAAGATTTGGTTTTTCTGATGTATTGACGTTATTATTGGCTTTGGATTGCGAGGTATATCTACATCATCATGGGAAAATGTCGATCAAGGAATATGCGGCTTCAACCCATTATGAAAGAGATATTTTAACGCATATCACGATAAAGAAGGAAACACTGCAAGGGGTATTTTTATGCATGAGAAATTCAGCGACCGATTTATCAATATTGAATATGGCGGCAGTGAAAACAAACACCGGATATCGCTTTAGTATTGGGGCACGACCAAAGCGTGCCGTATTATATGAATTTGCTCATGAGGATAAAGAAAAGATGATAGAGGAAATCCAAAATACGATTGTTTTGGGAAGTAATATGCGTGGTAGTCAAGAATATCGAGAACGTTTGTTATCGGCATTCATTGAGAAGGCATTCTATCAGTTAGGAGGTCCATCGCTATGAAGGTAAACATTAAGGTCAATGATATCATGATTCAAGATGAGATTGCAGCAGATGTCTTGCTGTTGGATTTCTTAAGGGATCATGGTTACTATAGTGTAAAAAGAGGCTGTGAAACAAGCAACTGTGGGTTATGTACGGTTTGGATGGATGAAAAACCTATTCTATCATGTGGCATGTTGGCAGCACGTGCAAATGGACATCATATCACGACTCTAGAGGGAGTCGAAGAACAAGCACATGAGTTTGCCCATTATATGGCGAGCATTGGCGCAGAGCAGTGTGGTTATTGTTCACCGGGACTCATCATGAATGTACTGGCAATGGAGAAGGAATTGGATCATCCAAGTGTTGAGGAAATCAATACTTATTTGGCCGGAAATCTATGTCGATGCACTGGATATATGGGACAGTTGCGTGCCATTGAAGCGTTCCTTCAAAGAAAGGATGAAGAGCTTTTATGAAATATATCAATCAACCAGTGGTAAAAAAAGATGCCTACGCATTATTGAGTGGAAAGCCTGTTTATTGTGATGATCTGGCATTAAAAGATTGTTTGATCATTCAATTGTTACGCTCTCCTCATGCTTATGCGAAAATAAAATCCATCCATACAGAAAATGCCAAAAAAGTAGCGGGCATAGAAGCAATCTATACATATGAAGATGTACCAAAATCACGTTTTACATTGGCAGGACAAAGCTATCCAGAGCCATCTCCTTATGATCGTTTGATATTGGATCAAGTTGTACGCTATGTGGGAGATGAAGTTGCCATCGTTGTCGGAAAAAATGAGGCTTGTGTACAAAAAGCGATGAAGCTCATTCGTGTAGAGTATGAAGTACTTACCCCTTTATTAGATTTTACCAAAGCAATTGATCACGAGGTCATTGTACATGAAGAAGAGGACGATCGTGTTTTATGTGAGATCGGTTATGATCGTAAACGTAATATTTGTTCTCAGGGAGAAAGTGTTGTGGGGGATGTTGATGCTGTTTTTGAAGAATGTGATGTCATACTTGAAAAAGATTATCATACCAAAGCCAATGCACAGGCAATGATGGAAACTTTTCGTTCTTATGCCTATGTCGATGCTTTCGACCGTTTGAATGTGGTAAGCTCTACTCAAATACCATTTCATGTAAGACGTATCTTATCTCATGCTTTGGAAATACCGAAAAATAAAATACGTGTCGTAAAACCGAGGATCGGTGGAGGCTTCGGAGCGAAACAAACCGCTTGTTGTGAAATCTTTGCGGCCTTTGTTACTTGGAAATTAAAAAAGCCAAGTAAGATCGTTTATACAAGAGAAGAAACCTTTTCTTCTAGTAATTCTCGACATGAGATGAAAATGCATGTGAAGATCGGTGCCAAAAAGAATGGTGAAATTCTTGCGATTGATTTACATACGTTATCGAATACCGGAGCTTATGGGGAGCATGGTCCTACTACCGTAGGATTATCAGGGCATAAATCGCTTCCTATCTATAATCATGTCAAAGCAAGTCGCTTTACCTATGACGTTGTTTATACCAATACGATGACTGCAGGGGCATATCGTGGTTATGGAGCTACGCAAGGGCAGTTTGCAATCGAATCTGCCGTGAATGAATTGGCTGAGCAACTGAAAATGGATCCATGTGAGTTACGTTTAAACAATATTGTCCAAGAGGATGAAGTCATGTCTCAATACTATGGAGAACATTTAAATGCATGTGCCTTGGATCGATGCTTGAAAAAAGCGATGGATATGATCGATTGGAAGCATAAGGGAATCAGACAGGATGTAGGCGATAAGGTAAGAGGCCTTGGAGTCGCTTTATCTATGCAAGGAAGTGGCATTGCCAATGTAGATATTGCCGGTGTCATCATTAAACTTCAGGATGATGGCTTTTATACCTTGGCGATCGGTGCAACGGATATGGGAACCGGTTGTGATACCATTTTGGCACAGATGGCCGCAGAATGTTTGGAATGTGAGGTAGAGCAAATTGTAACACAATCTGTAGATACCGATGCTTCTCCATATGATACCGGATCCTATGCTTCTGCCACGACCTATGTGACCGGAATGGCAGTTGTAAAGGCTTGTGAAATCTTAAAACAACAAATCATTCAAGAAGCGGCTATATTACTAGAGGTAGAAGAAGAACATATCACCTTTGATGGTCAACAGATCATTGCTATGGAAGATCATAAACAGATGTCATTGGCTGAATTTGCCAACACTTGTTTTGCCGGGGGAAAAGGCGCATGTTTAATGGCCACAGCTTCCCATTGTTCTCCGATTTCGCCACCACCTTTTATGGCAGGTATTGCCGAAGTAGAGGTTGATAAGTTAACGGGAAAGATCACATTGCTTGATTATGTCGCTGTGGTAGATTGTGGTACTGTGATCAATTCGAATCTAGCAAAGATACAGGTAGAAGGAGGCATTGCACAAGGCATCGGTATGGCTCTTTATGAAGATATTTCTTATTCGAATACGGGAAGGATGAGAAATTGTTCCTTCCTTCAATATAAGATACCTACAAGAAAAGATGTCGGTACGATTCGTGTGGATTTTGAAAGCAGTTATGAAAACAGTGGACCTTTTGGCGCTAAATCCATTGGTGAAGTTGTCATCAATACACCGGCTCCGGCCATTGCATCTGCAGTGGCACATGCGACAGGTGTGCATGTTCGTACCTTACCGATTACAGCAGAAAAGATTCTTCTACAAAAAGATGAAGATTAACTTAGTGGTACTGGCAGCAGGGTATAGTACACGGTTTCTATCAAATAAATTACTTACTACGCTACAAGGAAAGCCAATGATTCAACATACCTTTGATCAGATCGATTCGACCCTGTTTTCCAAAGTAATCGTTGTGACACAATATGAAGAAATCAAAGCGTTGGCAGATACCTATGGATTCACATCTATGCATAATCCTAATCCAAAGCTGGGGATTTCTTCTTCCCTTCGATTAGGGTTACAACAATCCCTTGATAGTGATGGTTGTATGTTTCTGGTTGGTGATCAACCTTATCTCAAACAAGATAGCATTACTAAGGTATGCCTAAGGTTTGATGGACAACATATCACTTGTGCAGCAAATCAAGGACAACTTCGCCATCCTGTGATATTTCCAAAACGGTTTTATCCAGAATTGTTAACCTTATCAGGAGATCAAGGAGGAAGACAACTGATTCAAAAATATCCAAACGCATGTATATTTGTGGAAATACCATGGAATGAAACACAAGATATTGATACACCTCAACAACTAGGATAAAGCTATTTAAGATTTCTTCATTTTTTTAAAATGATGTTAGCATAAAATTATGTTATCATAAAACAAATGAGGAGGTATGGAATGGTTAATTTTGCGAACAAACGATATGTTTATCTTGATGAATATGTTGTGTTAAGTCCTTATGCAGAAGTCTTGTTAGGAGAGTTTGCGCATCGTCATATCAACATGATATTGTGTGTAGATACCATCATGGATTACCAAAGAATAAAAACAGAACCTAATGTTGGGTATATGAGTGATGTTTTATACGGAAAAGCGAATGATACGATTGTAAAACATATGCAAAAGAAGAAGTGGAAGGATCATCACACCATGGTGATAATGAAAGAGATATTACCATTTTCAAATACTATGACAAGCATAGGAATAGAAGATACATATGGTGATCTTTGTGCCTTTATCAACGCAAAGAATCGTTATGATCAAATCTTAATGGCTGCTTTGATCGGTATGAATGGCATAATGATTGCTTTTGTGTGTTATATGGTGTTTGTGAGTCATGCAATGCCACTTGGCTATATCATGGCTTGTATCATTTTGATCGCCATTTCTATCTTTATCGCAATCAGTAAAGGACTGTTTCGTGGATGGGATGTGGTCACAGCTTTATTGGATATGTAAAAAAAGCCTGAAATGGCTTTTTTTTGCTTTGTCTTTATCTAGTCTAATAGCTGGCGATGTGATACAATAAAGGACAGGTGATAAGTATGATAGCTTTTATAAAAGGTATGATTCACAGTTATACCAATGATTCATTGATTATTGAAAACCATGGTATGGGGTATCGAGTTTATGTTTCCAATGTAGCGGCAGTTCAATTGAACACGGAAATTACGTTATATACCTATATGCATGTTCGTGAGGATGCTTTGACACTATTTGGTTTTCCAAGTATGGAGGAGCATGATTTATTCTTACAATTGATTTCAGTCAAAGGCGTGGGTCCTAAGACCGCTTTGACAATGCTTGGTGTATGTCCTGCACAGCAGATGATCATGGCAATTGAACAAAATGATGTGAAGACATTAAAATCTTTGCCTGGTATCGGCGCAAAGACCGCAAGTCAGATCGTATTAGATTTAAAAGGTAAATTGGTACAGGAAGTAAGCGAAATCGAAGTCGAAGAAAATATAGAACTAAGTGATGCTTTAGAGGCTTTGAAAGCTTTAGGGTATAAGAGCACAGAGTTAAATAGTATCAAAAAGGAATTGTCTTTGATGGAACATAAAAGCAGTGATCAATATGTAAGAAGTGCTTTGACCATGTTAGCAAAGAGAAAGGGAGTCTAGCATATGGAGCGAGTGGTATCAAATGAAGAACAAAGCTTTGATGAAGAGGCATCTTTACGTCCGCAAAGCTTAAAAGAATATATTGGGCAAAAGCAGTTAAAGGAAAATTTATCTATTTTCATCGAGGCTGCCAAACAGCGTAATGAAGCGTTGGATCATGTATTGTTATATGGCCCACCAGGATTAGGGAAAACCACGCTTTCTTATATTCTGGCAAATGAAATGGGAGGAAGTATCAAAACGACCAGTGGACCTTCCATTGAAAAAAGCGGCGATCTTGCCGCTATCTTATCTACCTTAGAAGCAGGGGATGTACTTTTTATTGACGAAATACATCGTTTGCCAAAGCAGGTAGAAGAAATTTTGTATCCTGCCATGGAGGACTATTGTATCGATATCGTGGTTGGAAAAGATAGTGCATCCGTACGTAGCATACGATTGGATCTACCACCCTTTACCCTGGTTGGAGCTACCACACGTGCTGGTGATTTGACCGCACCATTAAGAGATCGTTTCGGCATCGTTTCGCAACTAGAATTTTATACGTTAGAAGAATTGATGCAAATTCTAAGAAGAACCGCTAGGGTCATGGATACCAAGATCGAAGAAGAGGCAGTCATAGAGATTGCCAGAAGAAGTCGTGGTACGCCACGTATCGCAAATCGATTGTTCCGCCGTGTTAGAGATTTTGCACAGGTCATGAATGATGGAGAGGTTTCTATCGATATCGCCAATATGGCTTTAGATAAGCTGAAAGTAGATCATTTGGGATTGGATGCAGTCGATCATAAATATCTAAAAGGAATCATAGAACGCTTTAAAGGCGGTCCTGTAGGTCTGGATGCCATTGCCAGTAGCATAGGAGAAGAAACCATGACACTGGAAGATGTGTATGAACCATATTTATTGCAGATCGGATTCATTAACCGAACCCCACGAGGAAGAGTGGTAACGGAAAAAGCATATCAGCATCTTGGCTATGATCTTCGTGAAGGATTGTTTGTGCTAGAAGATTAGGCTTTCTTTGTTTTGGTATATGCAAGCATACAACCAATTAGAAAGAAAAGACACTTGCTGATGGTTTTAAGAATTGCCATAAATTGATAATTAGGTGTTAGTAGCATGGAGCATACAAATAACAACAATACCAATACAAAAGCGTGTAAGAGCGCTTTTTTTTGTGCAAGCATGCCTAATAAAACACCACCTGCCGCAAAGCTAATGATCCCACATATCCAATTTGCGATATGGAAGGTCGAAGTGGATATCAATAGAAAATAGTATAATAAAGCAAAAATCAGAGAAAATAACAATGTGGATGCGCATAGGAGTGCTAACGACTCCAGAGATATTTTACATATCTGTTTCATAAAGCTTCACCTCAATGTATTCTATGAGAGAAAATGAATAACTATGCAAGGAGGAAATCAAATGCAAGAATATCTTTCATTAATGGTCAAATGCTTTGTTGTATATTTTGTGATTATCATAGCACTTCGTTTGATGGGGAAAAGAGAAGTAGGGGAATTGAGCGTATTTGACATTGTTATTTATTTGGTTATGAGTGAGCTATTGGCGATCAGTATTACGGATGCACATGAAAGCATCTTTAAATCCTTGGTTCCTATATTTACGCTGGCAGTGTTGCAGATCGTCATTTCATGGGTGTTATTAAAAAGCAAAAAAGCCAGAGATGTATTTGATGGAAAATGTGTGATATTAATACATAACGGACATATCAATCAAAGGGAAATGCAGAAAAATCGTTACAGTATGGATGATTTAATGAGTCAAATTCGAAGTAAAGATCTATGTACCCCGGATGAGGTTGCTTTCGCTATATTGGAAAATAATGGACAGCTAAGCGTTCTTGCGAAAGATAAATGTAAAGTAAAACATCCTGATCCTTTGGTGAGTGATGGTACCATCAACCAAAAAGCTTTGAAGGATCTAGATAAAGATGAGGTATGGCTGAAAGCATCTTTAAAACAAGAGGGGATCGAAGATGTCAATGATGTGTTTTTATGCTTATGGCAAAAAAATGGTTTTTTTGTTGTAAAGAAAGAACTGAATTCTAAGAATTCTTTTTTCTAAATGCGAAGCTTAAACGAATAGCATGTAGGATCGTTGTCACCAGCATTCCAAGGGTGATGCCGATGATCAATGCTTTTGCGCCAAGTATTTTAGATAGGAAAGCTACACTGATGATCCTTGTCAAAGAGCCTAATAAGGTATCCCATACCGTAGATTTGGATAAGGAAAGTGCATGTAACATACTAGATAAGGGCGGTTGAAGTGCATAAAAGGCAAAGGGCCATGCCATTTGTTTTAACAAAAGGGCTCCCTTGTCAGTATGATAAAAGAGTTGTAATAACTCTTGATTAAAGAAATAACAAAGTATACTACAGCCGATCCCCACTAGAAAACAACAACTTAATATGGTCGTAAATAACTTTTTTGCTTGGGCATCGTGATGACGAGTATAATGGTAGGTAAAAGAAGGCAGCAAAAAATTGCTCAATGTGATGGTTAAAAAAGATGGCATGGTAATGATGGGTAGGATATATCCGTTGATAGAGCCATAGGCATTAATCATCATATCAGCTTGTAAACTGCTTAATCCATAAACCATAACGATCGGTTCTAAAAAATAAGTTAAAGATCCAATCAAACGACTACCTGTCATAGGAATGGATACTCGTAATACTTCATCAAAATGGATGCGGTGAAGATCTTGAAAAAGTGCTGGTGCTTTTATCAGTACCTTTTTTTTGCGTGTTAAAGCAAAAAACATATAAGCAGAGCTAAATAATTCACCGACACTTACTGATATCATCGCAAGTTTTGCCATTGTGACAGCGTCCATGTTTGGATACATGGAAAATGTAATAAGAAGAAACAGGATACGACTGCCTTCTTCAAATATTTGACAAGCCGTCGCAGATAGATGCTTTTGAATACCAAAAAGATATCCCTTTAACAGACCGGAAATGGTTACGATCGGTAGTAAAGGAAGAATGGCATACAATACAGGAAGGATGACATCTTGTTTTAAGATGGCATGCGCAAGAAATGGTAATAATACAGTAAAGATGGCAACAATGATAAGATTATTGAGGACAGATAATAAAATGGCTGCTTTTAATGGCTTATGGGGTGTTTTACTTTGTGCGATTACTTTACTTAAGGCATTTGGAATTCCCATTTGAGCAAGCGTAATCATGAAGACCATGGTAGGAGAGGAAAGAGAATAATAGTTCATGGCACTTTCTGACAATGTTCTCGCCAATAGAATGCGTACAGTAAAAGATAGTATCTTAGCAATCACTGAAATAACGATGAGATAAAAGGTAGAACGAATGACGGTTTTTTTCATCATGCACCTGCTTTCTTTTTCAGTATATGTGAGAGAGGCATAAAATCATTCCAGCTAAGAAAAGATATGCATAGATCATCTTATGAAAGATGAGCAGATCCTTGGATTTATGTAAAATTTAAAAAAAGATTGTGAAAGCTTTTAAAATGATGATATAATACTTCATAGCGATATTGAGGAGGAGACCATGAAGAATCAGAGTGAAATCGATGATAAATATCTGAAGCTGGCAATTACCCTGAAAACCAGCGAACTTCAAAGAAAGCAGTTGTCTTCTTTAACGTATCAGCATGTAGAACGTGCATTGCTTGCTAAATGGAAATTTCAGAAGCCGAAAAGTTTTTATGATGCAATCAATGATGTCATGAGCATTGATGCCTCAGAGGTCGTCGCTTATTTATCGACAGAGGCGATGATTACTGGAGCAAAAATGAAACTCAATGACTTTGAAGATTTGTTTGGAGGAGATAAACGATGAAAAAATCCCGTTTGGTAATCTTTGGCATCAGTATCGTTACGGTCTTAGTAATGATGCTATGTGGTAGTCCATGGATTGCAAAAAATATGAGACTAGGATTAGATCTACAGGGAGGATTTGAAATCCTGTATAAGATCACACCATTAGAAGGAAAAACACTACCGGATATGTCGGCAGTAGCTGAATCTATCAATAAACGTATTGACGTGCTAGGTGTCAATGAACCTGAAATCACTGTAGAGGGTGATGATCAGATTCGTGTGCAATTAGCAGGTGTAAAGAATGCAGATGAAGCTAGACGTATCATCTCAACAACTGCCAATTTGTCTTTCCGTGATGTAGATGACAATCTATTGATGGATGCAGATGTATTACAAGAAGGTGGTGCATCTCTTGGTACAGATGAATATGGTCGTTATGTGGTCAATCTGAAAGTAGCAGATACGACAAAGTTTTATGAAGCTACTAAAAAAGTCGCAGCCAAAGGCAGCGGTCAGAATTTAATGGTAACTTGGCTTGACTTCGATGAAACAAAAGACTCCTATGCTGCCGAAAAGCAGAAAGAAACACCTAGCTTTATTTCTGCGGCAACTGTAAAAGAAGGCTTGAATAGCTCAAGTGTACAGATTTCAGGGAACTTTACAAAAGAAGAAGCAACAGAATTGAAAGATCTGATCAATTCTGGATCGTTACCTGTGAAAATGAGTGAGGAATATACCAATGCAGTAACTGCTGATTATGGCATGAGTGCTTTCTCTTCTACAATGATGGCAGGCGCAATCGGTGTAGCCTTGATCATGTTGTTCATGATCGTGTATTATCAATTACCTGGTATTATTTCCGCAATCACGATTGCAACCTATGTGTTTGTGGTATTCTTGATTTATAACCTTATGGGTGGTGTCTTTACATTGTCTGGTATTGCTGCTTTGGTTCTTGGTGTTGGTATGGCAGCGGACTCCAACATCTTGACTTTCGAGCGTATCCGAGACAGCTTGTATTCAGGAAGAAGTGTAAAATCAGCCTTCTACGAAGGGACAAGTAAGTCTTTTATCACCATCTTTGATGCACAGTTTACAACCTTTATTTCTGCCTTGATCTTATATTTGTTAGGAACAGGAAGTGTCAAAGGTTTTGCGACTGTATTGATGGTTTCTACGATTTCTACTTTATTACTTATCGTGTTCGTAGCTAAATTCTTCTTGAAGATGTTAGTAGATAGCGGTTGTCTGGATGGAAAACTGAAACTATTCGGTGTAAAAGAAAGTCGTGTGCCTGATGTAAACAAGGGGCAAGAACGTTTCTATTATGGCAAATTTGCTCAATTTGATTTTATCGGAAAAGCAAAATATTTTATTACGATCACCATGAGTGTACTTGTGATCGGGGTAGGCTTTATGGCATACAATGGTTTCAAGGGAAATGAAGTCTTGAATTTAGGTATTGATTTTACCAGTGGTACTAAGATCACGGTAGTTGGTGATACTGAAATCAAAGCTGATGATCTAAAGGCTCAATTAAAAGAGCTGGGTGTCAATGCAAGCAGTATTAAAATCAATGGAAAAGGTAATAATACAGCAACTGTATTTGTAAAGGAAGCAATTGAAACCGAGAAAATGGATCAGGTAAAAGAAAATCTGAAAAAAACGTATAACCATGATGTTAATGACAATACCGTAACTCCGGTGGTTGGTAAACGCTTGGTTAAAAATGCATTCTTGATATCTATTTTGGCATGGATCGGTATTATGATCTATATCTCCATTCGATTTAAATGGGATTATGCAATCAGTGGTATCGTCGCATTGATTCATGACTTATTTGTTATGATTGCATTCTGTGCTATTCTTCGTTTGGAAGTCAATACCGAAATCATTGCGGTCTTATTGACGATCATCGGATATTCCATCAATAACTCAATCGTTGTATTTGACCGTATCCGAGATAACGTAAAAGCAAATAGACATGAAGTAATCACAAAAGAAAAATATCGTGAAATTGTAAACGATGCATTACAGAAAACAGCAACTCGTTCTATTCTTTCCACTTTAACGACCATGTTGCCAGTCATTTGCTTATTGGCTATGGGAAGCGGTGCGATTTCTACCTTCTGTTTGATGTTGTTTATCGGATTATTATTCGGAGCTGGATCTTCTTTGTTCGTCGCAGCACAGCTGTGGTATCAAATTAGAATTCATCACAAACCAAAGAAAAAATCCCATAAAAAGTCAAAGAAAAAAGAAGACCTTGAGGAAATGATCATTCCAGGAATGAACGATTATTAATCACATAAAAAGAAGAGCTCGTCTCTTCTTTTTATATAATTAGAAAGAAAAAATATTTGCATAAGGAAAGGACTTTATCTATTTTTATGTTAGAATATACAAGGTGATCATTTATGAATATAACATTACAAGATGTTTCAAATACAGAAGAGATTCAGAAAACATTATCTTTGTCTCATTTATGTGCAAAGGTATTGGCAGCAAAAAATTTAACGTATCCACAGATATCAGAGATATTATCTGCACCTGTACTTCAAGATCCCATGAATGCTTATCATATGAAAGAAGTCGTGATGCGTATTCAACAGGCGAAAAAAAACAATGAAAAGATATTGGTGTGCGGAGACTATGATGCAGATGGTATTTGTGCGACCACGATTTTATTTGACGCCTTACAAAGGTATGGAGTGACTTGTGGCTTTTACATACCCGATCGTTTTAAACAGGGCTATGGTCTTCATCCGGATACGGTAAAGATGGCAGATGAAAAAGGCTATACCTTATTGATTACGGTAGACAATGGAGTCAAAGCTTTTGATGCTTTGAAAGAAGCCAAACAAAGAGGTTTGGACGTGATCGTAACAGATCATCACGATATGGAAGAATCAGATATAGACGCATGGATTGTTTTGCATCCATTTACCATGGGAGAAGAGTTTCAATATTTGAGTGGTGCAGGGGTTGCATTAGAGATTTCTCGTGCACTCTTACATGATGTCAAAGAACATATCATCTTGGCTTGTATCGCATCCATTGCGGATGTGATGCCGTTAAAAAAGGAAACAAGAGATATCGTAAGACTAGGTATTTTTTATTTGAAACAAGGGTTATGTAAGCCGATTCAAGCTTTGGCCAATGATCGATATCCCAAATGGGATGAAACGATGATTGCTTTTCAGATCGTGCCAAAGTTAAATGTGATGGGAAGACTTGCGGACATGGTCAATGTCAATAATATGGTACGTTTTCTTTTGTTGAAACGAGCTGATGAAATCCAAAGAGTAGCAACTCAAATACATGACTTAAACAATCATCGTAAAAAAATGAGCAATGAGATGGTAGAAACAGCCAAATCATTGGTTCATCCGGAATATAACTTTCAAATGCTGTATCATGAATCCTTTCATGAAGGTATCGTAGGCTTAGTAGCCGGTAAAATTGCAGAAGAACTGCATCAACCTGTCATGGTATTGAGTCGCCATGATGAGATATTAAAAGGAAGCATTCGTTCTCAAGGATACCTAGATTTGACGACGTTCTTTGACGGTTGTATGGATGTGCTTGATAGTTATGGGGGACATAAGGCTGCCGCAGGTATTGGCTTTTCTCTTTCGCATAAGCAAAATGTACAAGATTATATGAATGAACATGCGAAAGAATACGTAACAAAAGCAGAAGCCGAATATGATGTGATCGATACTTTGCTTTCAGAACTTAGCATTCAAGAAGTAGAAAGTCTACAAGCATTGGCGCCTTTTGGTGAAGGCTTTGATGAACCCTTGTTTTATTTACAAAATGTGGAAGTCAAACAAATCAAAACGATGGGAAATGGAGCACACGTGAAATGGGTGTTAAGTGATGAAGTTGAGGCAGTGCTGTTTCATGACATACAAGCATATGAAACCTTTGCGGATAGAAAAACGATGAATTTCATCGCAACGATAGGTATCAATCGCTTTATGGGAAGGAAAAAAGTCAATCTTTTTGTAAGGGAAGCATTTTAAACAGAGATAAAATTTGCTATAATGAAGAAGAACTTTAAGGAGGCTCTTAAGCTTATGGATTATAAAGAGTATATTGCTGATATTCCTGATTTCCCTCAGGAAGGTATTCTGTTTCGTGATATTACGCCTTTGATGGCAGATGGAGAAGCATTTAAAAAGGCATGTGATGAAATCATCGCTTTTGCGAAAAAAGTGGATGCACAAGTTGTGGTAGGACCAGAATCCAGAGGATTCATCTTCGGTTGTCCGGTTGCATATGACCTTGGTATCGGATTTGTTCCGGTACGTAAACCAGGAAAATTGCCTAGAGAAACTGTAAGCGTTTCTTATGATTTAGAATATGGAAGCAATGAACTTCATGTACATAAGGATGGAATCAAAAAAGGTCAAAAAGTATTGATCGTAGATGATTTACTTGCGACCGGAGGTACCGTAGATGCCACCATTCAAATCGTAGAAGAGTTGGGTGGAGAAGTTGTTGGCTGTGCGTTTTTGATTGAACTGGCTGATCTAAAAGGCAGAGAACATTTGAAGGATTATCCTGTATTTTCTTTGATGTGTTACGAATAAAAAGGGGAGTTCCCCTTTTTTAGAATGTGGGTGATAAATGTATGGTAAGTAGTCAGGTGGTAACTTTTGATGAGATGATGAAAGAAATCAAAAAGTACATCAAAAAAGAGGAGAATATTGATCTTATCACAAGAGCATATTTATGTGCGGAAAAAAATCATACAGGACAATATCGCAAGAGTGGAGAACCATATATCATTCATGCGATCCAAGTTGGATATATATTGTCTTTGTTAAGAACCGGACCTAAAACCATTGCGGCCGGTCTTTTGCACGATGTAGTAGAGGATTGTGATGTTACGCTAGATGAAGTCAGCGAAGTGTTTGGTGAAGAAGTTGCCTCACTTGTAGACTCCGTCACAAAAATCGGTAATTTAAAATTCAAAGATGAGAAAGAATATCTAGCAAGTAATCATCGTAAGATTTTTATTGCAATGGCAAAAGATGTTCGAGTTATTTTGATTAAGTTGGCAGACCGTTTGCATAATATGCGTACCTTGCAATATATGACACCGGAGAAACAAAAGAAGATTGCAAGTGAAACATTAGATGTTTATGCTCCGATTGCCCATCGTTTAGGTATCAGCGATATTAAAAATGAGCTTGAGGATTTATCTTTTCAATATCTGAACAAAGAAAAATATTATGAAATCGCTAAACTGGTAGAAAAACGAAAAATCGAAAGAGATGAACAAGTACAGACGATGATTCAAGAAATCAGTACTTTATTAGATGAAAATCATATCCAGTTTAGAATCTTTGGAAGAAGCAAGCACTTATATAGTATTTATAAAAAGATGAAAACAAAAAATAAGCGCTTTGAAGAAATCTTAGATTTGTTGGCGATCCGTATCATTACAGATAGTGATACAGCATGTTATGAAATCTTAGGATATATTCATGCAAAATATCGGCCGATTCCAGGGCGATTTAAAGATTATATCGCAATGCCTAAGATGAACATGTATCAGTCTTTGCATAGTACGATCGTAGCAGATGATGGAAATATTTTTGAAATCCAAATACGTACTGAGGCTATGGATGAGGTTGCGGAACAAGGGATTGCGGCACACTGGCGTTACAAGGAAAATATGAATGGTGGACGAGAAGTAAACCAATCTGAAATCGAAGAACAACTGCATTGGTTAAAAGATTTCAGCGTGATGAGTGATGAAGTAGAAGATGATTCTATGGAGTATATGAATTTATTACAGAAAGATATTTTTGAAGCTAATGTGTATTGTATGACACCTAAGGGTAAAGTAATTGCATTACCTAACGGTTCTACACCAATCGATTTCGCTTATAGAGTTCATACTGAAGTTGGGCATCATACAGTAGGTGCTACCATCAATGGAGTCTTGATGCCATTAAATACAAAATTAAAGACTGGCGATGTCGTATCCATTCGAACAAGCAAGCAATCTCCTGGTCCAAGCGAAGACTGGATCAAGGTTGTAAAAAGTGCACATGCTCGAAACAAGATTCGCTCTTTCTTCCAAAAACAGGAAAATGAACGTCGTACCTTAGATATCAAAAAGGGCGAAGAGTTGCTGGTAGAAGAATTGAAAAAACGAAACCTCGATGTCGATACTTACATGGATAATAAAAAGGTAGAAAACATTGCAGGTAGCCTAAGCTTTAATTCCTATCAAGATTTGATGTTTGCCATCGGAGTAAAACAAGTATCCTTGCCAGCTGTCATTGATCGTTTGGTGAAGCATAAAACAAGTGTGCCACTTCAAAATGATGAATTGGTAAAAATGTTTAATCGCCAAGATCGCAAGAAAAAAGTGAGCAGTACCGGTATTCGAGTTGCTGGCATTGAGTCTATGAAGATCACATTAGCAAACTGCTGTTCACCTGTACCGGGAGATGAAATTGTCGGTTATATCACAAAAGGTGCCGGAGTTAAGGTGCACCGTGTTGATTGTCCAAATATCATTCATGAACACCAGCGTCTCATCCCTGTAGAATGGGATGAAAATCTGGAACAAAAAACATATGAGGTCAAGCTTATCATTAAGTCAAGTGATCGTAATTTCTTGCTAAGTGATATTGTTACGGTAGTTTCTCAATGTAAAGCAGGACTTCAACATGTGGATTCCACAGTAGATGAGGATCGCATCAGTGCGACAACTAAAATGACTGTGGTAGTAGAGGATGCAGAACATCTTCGTAATCTGATCGTTAATTTACGTAAGGTAAATAGTGTGCATAGTGTAGAAAGAGTGATACAATGAGTGAATTAGTAATTAGAAAAGCAAAAGAGAAGGATATTATAGGAATTGAGGAAATGTATCGAAAACGTGTAAGCTATAACGATGCACATGGGATACACCAATGGGATTATGATCAAGTAACATGGGAATGTTTCCGACAATTATATACCATCAATGATTATTATGTAGGATTTCTAGACCAGACGATCGTTTGCGGATGCTTTATTGTTGATGTTGACCATCTTTATTGGCCGGATGAAAAAGCCGGGGCTGCCTTATATCTACATAAGATCGTAGTAGATCCAGATTACGGTGGACATGGTTATGCAGATGAATTGATTCGCTTTTTTAAGGAAAAAGGAAAAAGTGAGGGATATCCTGAAGTACGTATTGATGTACGAGAGAAAAAAACAAAGCTTCGCCAAATGTATGAAAGAAATGGTTTTCAGCTTGTAAAGATAGACCAATTTGTACCGGAATTTACAACTGCACTTTATCATTGCACATTTCAGACACCGTCAAAATGATGGTGTTTTTTTATTCTTAAAATGAATGAATCACAACAGTTCATGATCATAGTCTTTGGTGAAAGCTATGATCTGAAAGAAAAGAGCTTTTGTATACGAAAAGTAGCGTAATTTATACAAATCGTAGCAGACAAAAGAGAAAAGGAATGCTATTATTTTACCGGTGATGAAAATGGAATTTAAAGAAAAACTAAAAAGAATGAGAATAGAAAGGGGATTGTCGCAAGAAGCGTTGGCAAACCGATTGCATGTATCTAGACAAGCAATAGCAAAATGGGAATCTGGAAACGGAATGCCAGATTTAGATAATCTAAAAGCGATTGCTGATTTATTTGAAGTGAGCTTAGATGCTTTGCTTCGTGAAGAAAACATGAAAACCCCATCTTCAAAGCAGGAAAGCATAGCGTTTGGATTAGCCGGAGCAAGTATAGGTGCGATTTTAGGACTTGTGATTCGAGGGGAGTTTTTTACGGAGACTCTTGCAGGTGCAATGATTGGTATCATCATAGCTCATTTGTTGTTCGTGGTACAACATCCACAAAATCAAAAATATCTGAGTTTGAGCGAGGTTTATCATAGGTGGCAAAGCTATTGGACAACTTTAGATAAAACACAACTGATGATTTTGATTATATCCGCAAGCATTGGAGGACTGATTGGATTATACTTATGGAATCAAGGGTGGATATAAAAAAGGGATCTTTCAAAAAAAATAAGACATTCGTCTTACTTTTTATGAGCTAATTGATATTCTATGCGTAAGGTATTCCACATTCTTACATATTCAGCAAGATAATGCTTTGCTTTTTCTTTATCATCTGTAGGACACATGGCATAGGTGGTAAAGAATTTTTTTACGAAAAAATTACTCCTTCGAATATGAAATCTACTAGTGACGACAATGACACGTTTCCATTGATTCTTTTCACAAATGGTACTGGCGAAACGAAGATTATCAAAGGTGTTTTGTGCTTCTTTTTCCAATAGGATATCCTTGAAAGGTACACCATGTCGTATGGCATAATCAGCCATGATATCTGCTTCGACAAAATGATTTCTGACACCTGCGCCACTGATAAGCAGTTTATGTGTTTTGTGTTGCTTATATAATTGAATCGCTTTATTCATCCTACTTCGTTGCATTCTTGATACCTTGCCATCCTCTCTTGCAGGACAGCCTAATATGATACATATATCATAAGGATCATGATCCATCACAGGAGCCTTAGGAAAGTAATACAAGAGGGGAAGTGTTAATATACCTAACAAAAGAATCAGTAAAATGATGATCATACATTCACCACCAAAGGCGCACTCAGCTCTTTTTTTAATAAAGTCAATCGTTGTGTCGGAGTCAATGGAATGCCATAGGCAGCCACCGCCTTCAAATCCAAACAGCGATAGCATTCAGGAATTTGGTTAAATTTACTGGCAATCCATCGATCCTTTTTCTTCAATTCTTTTAGATAAGCTCTGCCGGTTTGATTAAAGGCCAGTATGCGAATATGAGATAATTGAGGTAACTCTTTCATTTGTTGCTTACTGGTTTGAGTAATAAGGTGAATGATCGTTCGTTGAATTCTTACACGTGTATAGCGTTTGGAAATACAACGATCCACAAAGCTTTTCATGTCGGGACAAAGCTTGGCACTTTCTATCATTCTGTTTTCCAGACCTTCTTCCATAAGGAAATAATGAGATAATACAGATGGTTCCATCGTCAAAAGTAACATCTGTAGATGAGGGTAATAGAATTCCATTTGAAATCGCTCATTTAATTGCTCATACATCGGAGTGAGTTCCTTAATACTTTCTTTATGAAGAAAGCGATGACGTATGGCTGTTGCACTGGCAATATGGTTTTGAACCTCAAGGTCATGATAACCATTGGTGCGTTGAATCGTATAAGGAATGATATTCGTGTTTTTTAATGCTTTGATATATGCAACTCCCAAGATGTCATTGCTTTTTACATCATAATCTTGTGCCATGGAGCGTGTACAGTTTTTAGGTGTTGTTGTTTCAGCCAATGCTTTTAAGGTTGTGATATCATTGCTTTCACTACCAAAGACGATTTGGTTAGCATCCGCAAGCTGTAAAGAAGTGATAGCACCATAAGCAAATCCATCCGCACTTTGTACTGCATAAGGAAATGGTAACTCAATGACAAGATCGCACCCCTCTAGAATAGCGGTTTTTGCCCGACTCCATTTATCAGCGATAGCAGGTTCGCCACGCTGTACAAAGTGTCCGCTCATGACATTGATCAAAACATCACAATGAGTAAGTTCCTTGGTTTTATTTATATGATATCGATGTCCGTAGTGGAATGGGTTATATTCGCTGATAATACCACATATATTCATACAATTCCTCCAATCTGTCTGGTTCTATGATACCACAGTTATGGGAATTTATATCATAAGTTTTTTAAATATGTTACAATGAAGAAAAGGAGGTTAGCAAGATGACGATAAAGAAAGAATTCACTTTTTTTAGTGCAATGGATCAACTTGAAATTTCATGTATCGCACTACTACCTGAAAAAGAATACGTCGGTATCATTCAGTTTGTACATGGCATGGCAGAACACAAGGAACGTTATTTGGATGTTATGGAATATATGGCAAACGCCGGTTATCTTTGTGTGATACATGATCATAGAGGACATGGAAAAAGCGTGAAGACACAGGAAGATTTAGGCTATATAAATGGGAAACATGCGGACTATATGATTGAGGATATCTATCAATTGGGACAATATGTAAAACAAAAATATCCAACGCTACCTTTCTTCTTGTTTGGACATAGTATGGGCAGTCTTTTGGTAAGGGCTTTTTGTAAACGATATGATCATGAAATAGATGCATTGATCGTATGTGGATCTCCAAGCAAAAATGCTGCAGCTAGTGCAGGTAAAATGGTTGCACACTGGATGAGTAAGATCAAAGGAGAGCATTATCGAAGTGCATTGATCCAACATATGGCATTTGGTAAACACAATAATGGATTTAAAGAAACGATGAGTGATAATGTTTGGCTTTGCAGTGATATGAACGTTGTGAAAACTTATGATGCAGACCCCTTGTGTGGGTTCGTATTCACCTTAAATGGTTTTGAAAATCTATTTGATTTGATGGTCGATGTATATGATCCTAAGGGATGGCAGATGAAGCATACGAGCTTGCCGATTCGCTTTATCGCAGGTAGTAATGATCCTTGCATTATGAGTGAAACAAAATTTAAGGAAGCTGCCGGATTTATGAAAACATGCGGTTACATGAATGTAAGTGCTCGTTTATTCGAAGGAAAACGTCATGAAATATTGAATGAAGATAATAAAACAGAAGTCTATCAAGATATTCTTAATTTCTATGAAAAGGTAAGAAACGAAATGTGAAGGAAAAATCAAAGAAATTATGAAAAAATGAAAAAAAGGCTTTTCTTTGGGCTCTTTTTATGGTTTAATATATAAGCTAGCCTATGTATATGCGAAATGAGTTGACTTTATGCCAGATTTTCCTTATAATAGGATAGGTCAGACAACGAGGTGATTCTTTTGAGATGGAGCAAGGCGGAATTATTACAGGCGAAAGATGGTGTCATCAATATTGAAGATACAATTTCGTTTGAACCTGAAGTATTCGCTAAGATGCATCAAATCAGAGGATTACAAGATGTTACGGTATCAGGAAATATTCATTACGATACAGAAAGTGATCGGGTGTTTGCAGATCTAGATATCAGTGGAGTGATGATAGTACCGTGTTCTATTACCCTTGAGGATGTAGAATATGATTTCCATACAAAATCTTTAGAAGTGTTCTCTTTTGAAAAATCAGATGATGAAGATGTACATGAAGTTAAAGGTGATGTCGTAGAGTTATTACCGGTGATCTTTCAATTGATACTGATGGAGGTTCCTTTAAAGGTTGTCAAAAAGGGATTGAAACAGTATCCTAAAGGTGACGGTTGGGAAGTTGTCAAAGAGGAAGACTATGAAAAAGCGAAAAGCGATGAAATAGATCCTCGTTTAGCAAAGTTGAAAGAATTCAAATTGGAAGATTAAGTAGGAGGTGCTAACATGGCTGTACAACAGAGAAGAAATTCAAAAACTAGAAAAGCAAAACGTAGAACTCACTATAAATTAGCTGCACCTACATTGGTAAAATGTCCAGTGTGCGGTGAGTACAAACAATCACACAAAATGTGTGCATGTGGTGAGTACAACGGTAAAACAATTGTAGAAAAATAGTGAGAAGACCGGGTAAGCCGGTTTTTTTCATGTATTTTGGAAAATATGATAAAAAAACAAAACCTGATAGAAATGAAGCAGGAAATTGATGAAAAAACGTTGAAGTATTTTCATAAACGTGGTATATTATCTACAGATACTTCAAACGGAGTGGGTTAAAGCCCACTCCTTCATTATGTTTGTAAAGGAGGTAACATGATGGACCAGATACAAAGAATCAAAGAACTGGTGATGCCGATACTGGAAAAGGAAGAGATACAGCTGTATGAAGTGCTGTGGCATTCTGAAGGAAAAAACCGTATTCTGCAGATTTCAATCATGAGAAATGATGGAAGTATGGATATTGACACCTGTGCAGATATGTCTGAGAAGATTTCCACATGTCTGGACGAAGCAGACCTGATCACAAGTGAATACTTCCTGGAAGTATGTTCACCAGGTGCGGAACGTGAATTAAAGGATGAGGTACAGATACAAAAAGCAATCGGAGAATTCGTTTATATCAAATTGAAAAATCCAAAAGCGGGACTTGACGAGGTCAAGGGGTATCTTAAGGCAATGGAAGACCATGCCGTACTGATAGAATATATGGATAAGGCTGTAAAAAAGAAGGTGTCTATTGAATTAGACAATCTGGCACTGATTCGTTTATCTGTGAAAATTTAGAAAGGAAAGTAAAAGATGAAGTTAAAAGATTTTATGGCTGCTATGCAGGCAATCGAAAGTGATCGCAAGTTATCTAAGGAAATCGTAGTAGAAGCATTACAGGAAGCTTTATCGAAAGCATACCGTAAGCATATTGAGATTCCTGATGCCTTGGTACGTGTTGATATCAATGAAAAAAATGGTGATATCAAAGTGTTTCAACAAAGAACAGTTGTGGAAACCGTTGAAGATGATGAATTAGAAATTTCCTTAGAGGATGCTAAAAAGGTCAATCAAGCTTTTGAATTAGGTGATTTGGTTGAAAATGAAGTCAGCATCGCTAATCTTGGAAGAGCAGCTGTCATTTTGGCAAAGAATGTCATGAAACAAAAAATTCGTGAAGCTGAAAAATTAGTTGTATATGAAGAATATTGCGATAAAGTAGATGAAATGGTCATGGGTACCATTGAATCTGTGGAAGAAAAGTTCTGTGTTGTTAATATAGGTAAAACATTAGCGTTGATGCCTAAAAATCAGCAGATTCCAAATGAACGTTATAAAGAAGGACAAATGATTCGTGTTGTCATTATAGAAGTAAATAAAGAAACAAAGGGTGCTCAAGTTCTTGTTTCTCGTGGTGATGCTACGTTGGTAAAACGTTTATTTGAAAAAGAGGTTCCTGAAATATTCCAGGGTATCATCGAAATCAAGGCAATTGCACGTGAAGCCGGTGAGCGTACGAAAATGGCGGTATATTCTCATAACGAAAATATCGATCCAATCGGAGCTTGTATCGGACCAAGAGGACAGCGTGTACAAGTCATCATCGATGAATTACATGGTGAAAAAATTGATATCTTTGAATGGAGCGAAGATGTTAGCGAATTGATCAAAAATGCATTATCACCTGCTGAGGTGCTTGCGGTCATTCCAAGTGAAGAGAAAAAAGGCGGACTTCTGGTTGTCGTTCCAGATAACCAATTGTCACTCGCAATTGGAAAACGTGGAAAGAATGCTCGTTTAGCGGTTAAACTTACCGGTAGCAAAATTGATATCAAAGCTGAAAGCGATGTAGATGCAATGGGTATCGATTGGAAGAATATCGCTATCAAACAGCGTGAAGAATTCCTTGCACGTCAGGCTGAGGAAAAAGCAGCAGCACAACAAGAAAAATTTGAAGAAGAGCAAGAAGTAGAAGCGGTGGCAATTGAAGATGCCGGTGTACAGTTCATAGAAACCGAACCTGAAGAGGAAATCGTTGAAGAAGAAGTCATCGTTGCTACACAAGAACCTGTAGAAGTGGAAGAAGAAGCAGAAGCACCTGAAGAAGTGGTTGAAGAAGTGAAGGTTGAAGAGAGTGACTTAGAGAAAGCGGCTCGTATCGCCAAAGAGAAACAACGCTTAGAAGGGCTGAATGTAAAAGAAAAGCAGGAATACAAATCTAAATTTGAGGAACTTGCAGATGCGAAAGCAAAACAAGAACCGGCAACGACAGGAAAGCCAAGATACAAGAAACATGAAGAAAAAGAAGAACCTCGTCGTAAAGCAACGTTTGATTTAAATAAGAAAGATTATGGTATGAAACCAATCTATTCTGAAGAAGAGTTAGAAGAAATCGAACGTGAACAGATTGAAGAAGAAGAAAACGATTGGATTCATGATGATATTGATTTTGATGAATTCGATGAATATTACGATAAATAACAGAGAGGAGCTTGTATATGAAAAAGATTCCTATGCGTAAGTGCGTAGCAACCCTTGAAAGTCTCCCTAAAAAAGAATTGATTCGCATCGTTCGTACACCTGAGGGCATCGTTGAAATCGATGAAACAGGAAAGCGAAACGGACGTGGAGCATATTTAAAAAGAAGTGTAGAAGCAGTGGAGCTTGCGAAAAAGAAGAAATCTCTTGCAAGATCACTGGAATGTGAGATCCCTGATGAAATTTATGAAACGTTGAAA
Source organism: Hoskinsella mucinilytica (assembly GCF_045223415.1). Taxonomy (NCBI): domain Bacteria; kingdom Bacillati; phylum Bacillota; class Erysipelotrichia; order Erysipelotrichales; family Erysipelotrichaceae; genus Hoskinsella; species Hoskinsella mucinilytica. The sequence continues at coordinate 59,353 of NZ_JBEQZJ010000020.1, forward strand.
GGAATGTTTCAACATGAGTGATGCCAAAGGTTATTTGGGTATTGCTTATAGGGCTAAAAAAGTCTGCAGTGGGGAGACGTTATTTAAAAAGTTTTCCCATAATGAAATTAAATTGGTGATTTTGGCTGAAGATATCGGGGAAAACACAAAGAAAAAGCTGTTGGATAAATGTGCCTATTACAAAGTTTCTTATGTGTTTATGGATGCACAAGAACTATCGATAGTAATGGGGAGTCGCAAGGCGGTCGGCATTATGGACAAAGGATTGGCACAGCAGCTATATACTTGCTTGAAAGGCTAGGTGATATTATGGCAAGACAACAGAAAAAAGGAAACGGAAACAACAGAAGAAACAATAACAACAGAGGTAGAAATAACAATAACTTCGCACCGAGAAAAGAGCGTGTAGAGGTTAAAGAAATCACATACAATGGACCATTGAGTGTTGGAGAATTAGCAGAAAAGCTAAATCGCAATGCAAGTGAAATCATCAAATTATTGTTCATGATGGGGACCATGGTTACCATCAACTCTACTTTGGATGACGAAACGATCGAATTGGTATGTATGGAATGGAATGTAGAGTGTCATAAAGAAATCATCATCGAAGAAAGTGATTTTGAAGAAATGATCAATAACGAAGAAGAGGATGAATCACAACTGGTAGATCGTCCTGCTGTTGTTACTATCATGGGACATGTTGACCATGGGAAAACAACGTTATTGGATACCATTCGTAAAACACATGTAACAGAAGGTGAATTTGGTGGCATTACGCAACATATCGGTGCTTATCAGGTTAATGTCAAAGGTAAGAAGGTTACCTTCTTAGATACTCCGGGGCATGAAGCCTTTACTGCAATGCGTGCACGTGGAGCACAGGTAACCGATTTGGTTATCATCGTAGTTGCGGCAGATGACGGTGTTATGCCTCAGACGAAAGAAGCTGTCGATCATGCGAAGGCTGCCGGTGTTCCGGTTATCGTAGCTGTGAACAAAATTGACAAACCTTCTGCAAATAAAGATCGTATTATTTCAGAGATGAGTGAATTGGGATTGATGCCTGAAGAATGGGGTGGAGATACCATCTATGCTGAAATCAGTGCAAAATTCGGTACAGGAGTAAATGAGCTTTTGGAAACCATTTTGGTTGTATCTGAAGTGTATAACTTCCGTGCAAATCCTAACAAGCTTGCTACTGGTACAGTGATTGAAGCAAAATTAGATAAGGGTAGAGGTCCTGTTTCTACCTTGTTGGTACAAAGTGGTACTTTGCATACCGGAGATGCTATCGTTGTAGGTACAGCGTTTGGTCGTGTGCGTAAGATGACGGATGATCGTGGACGTGAAATCAAAACGGCTACACCATCTACACCAGTAGAAATTATCGGTTTAAATGATGTACCTATTGCAGGAGATATCTTCAAAGCATTTGATTCTGAAAAGAAAGCTCGTCAGATTGCAGAAACTAGACTAACAAAACGAATTGACCAAGAACGTAATTCTTCTAGTGCGATGTCTTTAGAGGATTTAAGCCGTCAAATCGAACAAGGTGATATCCAAGAAGTCAATGTCATCATAAAGGCAGACGTTCAGGGTAGTGCTGAGGCTGTACGTGCTAGTATGGAAAAGATTGATGTAGCTGGTGTGAAAGTTAACGTTATACGTTCTACTGCCGGTGCAATTACAGAATCTGATATCATGTTGGCAAGTGCTTCTAATGCTGTCATCTATGGCTTTAACGTTCGTCCAAATGCCAATGTTCGTAAAAAAGCAGAAGAGGAAGGCATTGAAATTCGTCTACACAACATTATCTATAAAGCATTGGAAGAAATGGAAAATGCGATGAAAGGTATGTTGGCACCTGTTTATGAAGAGGTTGTTATCGGACAAGCTGAAGTACGTCAGATCTATAAGGTTTCAAAAGTCGGTACGATTGCCGGTTGTATGGTTACCGATGGTTCCTTGAAGAAGGAATGTGGCGTTCGTTTGATTCGTGAGGGCGTTGTTATCTATACAGGTAAACTAGGCTCTTTGAAACGTTTCCAAAATGATGTCAAAGAGGTAAACAGCGGATTTGAATGTGGTCTTACGATTGAAAATTTCAATGATATTAAGGTAGATGATATCATTGAAGCGTATGAAGATCAGCAAGTTGATCCAGACTAAAGTTAGGTGAGAATATGACAGTAAAAGCAGAAAAAATTGCTGGAATTATCCAAAAGGAAGTCAGTGAAATCATACAATTTGAACTGAAAGATCCTAAAATCGGTTTTATCACGATTACAGATGTAACTGTTACTAATGATTTATCGATTGCAAAAGTATATGTATCTTTCTTAGGTCAAAAAGCAAGAGAAGAAGCAGGTATGAAAGCCTTAGATCGTAGCAAGGGATTCATACGTTCTGCCCTTGCGAAGCGAATGACATTACGTAAGGTGCCAGAGCTTCAGTTCAAAATAGATGATTCTTTAGAAAAAGGAAATAAGATTGAAAGAATCATACACGAAATCAATAAATAACGAGTAGAGTCGAAAATCCAAGATAAAAACCGATTTTCTACTTACTCCAAAGATGTTTTATAAAGAAGAAAAGTAAAGTGAACCACCTCTAATGATGGTTCACTTTACTTTTTCTGTTGGTTAATTATAGGATTCTATCTGAATTTGGCATCCTCGCTAAGTATGTACGATTTTGTTTTTGTAACCATTTAAATTATGCTTTCGCTGTTTCATAACTTTGTTTCTGTTTTAATAATTCCAAGATTGATTTTTGTGGTATTCACTTCATCTACAATAATGAATAAATATTTTCTATTTGATATGTTGATAATAAAAGATAGCAAGTTGAGTACGATCTCTTAGATCTAATTTATTTAATAGACTGCTTAAATAATTCCGTACGGTACCTTCACTGAGAAAAAGAATACTGGCTATTTCTTTGTTATTTAGACCCTTTGCGACAAGTTCAATAAATGCAATTTCACGCTTCGTTAAATCAAAATCCTCCTCCGTATGTTTCTGTTTTAATAAAGAGGGAAGCTTACTGATAATTTCTGTATTAAAGACATTTTGGCCTTGATAAACTGCTTCTAATGCCGGAATGATACTGTCAAAGTTTTGTTTTAAAATATAACCTTTTACACCTAGACTCAATGCTTTCACAATATATTCATCGTCACTAAAGGTTGTTAAAAATAAAATTTTCGCATCAGGATGTTGTTTTAAGATTTGTTCGCTGGCTTCTACACCGTTTTTGTTTTCCATACGAATATCCATCAATAAGACATCCGGCAAATGAGTGTGATAAAGTTCAATGGCTTGATTACCATCATATCCCACTGCAACGATCGTAACACCTTTTGTCTCCAAAATCGTTTTTAATGAGCTACATACTAATTTATCATCATCTACGATCATAACTCTCATATTTCATGATCCTCCTTTGGTATTGTAATAAATATTTCAAACCCATCCACTGTATGTAAATTAAAGAATCCATGCATTTGTTCCACTCGCTCTTTCATATTGTGAAGTCCGATGCCCTCTTTGTTTATATGAACGTTGGTGCCATTATCATGAACGATCAATTGATAAAATGCGGGTTGCTCTCTTAAAATCAGGGATACGTAACTGGCATTGCTGTGTTTTAGAGTATTATTTAATGCTTCTTTGATGATTGCGAGCACATGATAGTAAACACTGTTTTCTAATGGTCGTAATATATCATATTCCAGTATGATCTTGCAAAAGGTAAACTCATCACATAACTTTTCAAGTACAATTTTTAAATCTAGAGCATCATCATGAAGATCATGTACACTATTTCTGACATTATCCATTCCTTGAGAAATGGTTTCTCTTAAATTAGATAAAGGTTCTTTCATTGCTTCTTGTTGGTTGATTGCTTGTAGAGCTCCGATTTGTAATAAAGAGCTACTAAGTAAATGACCAACATGATCATGAATTTCCCTTGCAATCCTATTTCGTTCGTTTAATATGGCGATATGTAAATCTTGTTCCTGAGCGATAAGAAGTGTATTGTTTTTCTCTTCCATTAATAGTGCCAGCTCTTTGCTTGCATCACGTTGACGTTGATAGCTATGTTTGAGTGATTCATTGTCAAGATAGCGCAAGCGAAGTATCCAAGCTAAAATCATCGTACATGCCAATAAAAAGATATTAGGGACTTTGGTAAGCATCAAAAGATAGGGAAGTAAGAAGATGATATACTCTATGTGCCATTTTTTATCTGAAATCCAAACATAATACACACAAGGCACAAAATATAACCATTCAGGAAAGAACATACTACCAAGCACATAACCAAACATCAATTTCTTTTGTTTTGGATATAAAAGTCCGATCGAACATGCAATGATGACAAACAACAAGGGTAAAATGGTAAATAGTTGGATGCCCTCCATATAAATAAAGGTAAAGCCAAAGAATAAAAGAATGATTAAATTAATGATTTCACTCATGGAAAGCCTCCTTCTTTGGGCTCATTTTATCATGTTTTTGTAATTATCACAATCAACAGTGTTATTTTATGACATTTGTCATATTCATAGTGAAAGTGTTCACTAGTTTGGCATTTGAAAATATCGTATACTATCATCAGAAAGTGAGGAGATTAACATGATGATTCAGGTAAATCAGCTTGTGAAACGTTATAAAGATGTAATCGCATTAGATCATTTTAATATGGAAGTAAAGGAAGGGGAAATTTTAGGTTTATTGGGGCCTAACGGTAGTGGAAAGACAACTGCTATCAATTGTATGTTGTCATTGTTGGAATATGATAAAGGAACCATTCAGTTATTTGGAAAAGAAATGAATCCTGATGCATTGGAAAGTAAACAAATGATCGGTATCATACCTCAAGAGGTAGCTGTGTTCTTTGAGTTAACCGTATATGAGAATATTGATTATTTTTGTAGTTTATATGTGAAAGATAAAGCAACGAGAAAACGTTTGGTAGAGGAAGCGATTGCATTTGTATCTCTTCAAGAATATCGAAAATTTCGTCCCGGAAAGTTGAGTGGTGGTTTATTACGTAGATTGAATATCGCCTGTGGTATTGCTCATCAACCGAAACTAATCTTTATGGATGAGCCTACGGTTGCAGTAGATCCACAAAGTAGAAACTCCATACTGGAAGGTATACGAAAACTAAATGAACAAGGTGCAACCATTGTATATACCTCACATTATATGGAAGAGGTAGAAGAAATTTGTAGTCGCATCATTATTATGGATAAAGGTAAAGTAATTGCACAAGGTAGCAAAGAACAATTAAAAGCTAGTATTATGTTAAAGGAACGTGTAGATATCGAACAAATTACATTATCTGAAAAGCAAATTGTTCAAATCAAGGAAATAGCAAATGTATTCACTGTACAGTATCATTCGAATCATTTAACCGTGAAGTTTATGGAGGGTAAACATAATTTAATCAACTTATTGGACTATTTTGCTCAACATGATATTACTTTTGGTAAAGTGTATACACAACTTCCGACATTAAACGATGTTTTCCTTGAAATTACCGGAAAACAGTTAAGAGATTAGGGGTGAGGTTATGTTATCCTTATTTAAATATCGTTTCAAATGTAAGCTACAAAATAAATCACTATTGTTTTGGACATTGGCATTTCCTTTTATCTTAACGACTTTATTCGCCGGTGTATTAAAAGGTGCTTATGATCCTGACGAGTTTCAGACGATTCCTATTGCGGTGATAGATGAAGCGTACTATCAAGAGGATACCGTACTTCAAGAAACATTGAAAAATGCGAAAAGCGGAGAAACTCCTTTGTTTGATGTCATGGTCGTTTCTGATCAAGAGGCGATGTCTTTGTTAAAGGATAAAAAGGTGGATGGAATCATTCAAGATCAAACTTCTATAGCATTACATGTGCGAGAAAGTGATTTAAATACGACAGTGATATCTACTTTTTTCTCAGAATATGAGCAACAAAGCAATATGGTAAAAGAACTTTTAAAAAGCGGACATTCCTTAGATGAAATTCATACGCTGTTTACGAACACGCAAAATTTCATTGAAGAAAATGAAAAAGAAAGTAATGATTTAAGTGCAGTGTTCTTTTATACCGTGCTTGCAATGGTATGTATGTTTGGCGGTCAATGGTCCATGGTATCCATGTATGACATTCAGGCAAATCAAAGTAGTAGAGCTGCACGTTTAGCAATGACACCAGTGCATAAAGCAAAATATTTATTATGTGACTTTATGTTATGTATGATGTTTGAATTTGTATTCCTTCTTCTTATTTATGGCTATATGGATCTTGTATTAGATATTGCCTTTGGTGAACATCCTTTGGCTATCTTATCAACCTTATTGCTTGGAAGTCTTGTAGGAAATGCAGTAGGAACCTTATTGGGTTGTGCAACAACAAAAAGCATTGTATTCAAGAATGGGATATTAACAGCGATTACGATGACAGGGAGTTTTCTAGCCGGTATGATGATGGTACAAATCAAATACTTTGTCCAGCTTTATATGCCGATCCTAAACTATATCAATCCTGTCGCAATGATTACAGATGGCCTATATTGTTTATATTACTATGGCATTGATGAGCGCTTTTATTTCAATCTATATTCTATGGTCGTTATTATCATAGTTTGTTATGGGATATCCTTTCTATTGATTAGAAAAAAACGATATCATAGTTTGGAGGCGAGATAATGAATTATATAAAATTATATTGGAAATTGGTAAAAGCGAACCGTACTTCCTTGATCATTTATTCTACTATCTTTATTGGTGTATTCATTGCTTATGCCGCTTTACTTGGCGATAGCAATCAGATAACCAGTTTTCAAGATGTAAAACCTGACATTGTTTTGGTAGATCATGATCAAAGTGATGCAAGTAAGGCATTAAGCGAGTATATATCAGGTGTCGCAAAGATCCAAGAGGTAGGAGAAGGCCAAAAGGATAGGGAAGATGCTTTGTTTTATGGATATGTTTCTAATATCATTGAAATACCAAAAGGCTTTGAGTCTGATCTTTTAGATGGAGCGGATACCAATATCAAGTGTACCTCTAGACCTGATGAACAAAATGCAAGTATGTTAGAAATGAAAATCAAATCCTATTTATCAACCTTTAAAGTTTATCAGAACGCTGATTCAACTTTATCTGTGAAGCAACTACATGCTCAAACAATGAAAAAGGTTAGCTCTTCTTTGCATATCACAATGGATATCAATGAGGAAGTAGGTATTTCACAAAAATTAAAAGCTTCCTTTTATAATTATCTATCTTATATTTTGATGGCCTTGATTTTGTTAACTGTAGGAATGACAATGACGACGATTTTTAAATCTAATATAGAAAAACGCAATCTAATGGCACCGATCAGTAGCAGTAAACGTAATTTATTTTTATTGATATCTAATATTATGTTTGGCTTGGTGTTGTGGTTGATCTTTACCATTGTGATCTTCTTTTTACCGGGAAGTGAAATGCTAAGTATAGAAGGCTTATTGTATCTATTGAACTCCTTTGTATTTACGATGCTATGTGTATCCCTGGGATTCATGTTCAGCTGCTTACTTTCAAATAAACGACATGCAAGTGAAGCATTGAATGGCATTGTGAATGTTGTTTCCCTAGGTGGTGCTTTTCTAGGAGGTGCCTTTGTACCGCAAAGTATGATATCATCCAGCATCTTAAAGATTTCAAGTTTTCTACCAACGTTCTGGTATGTGAAGGTGAATGATACCATAGCAAGCATTCATGACCTAACGATGAATGAATATAAGGAAATCTTCTCATATATCGGTATTGAAGCACTATTTCTAATGACCTTTGTATGTATCGCTTTATTGATCATGAAAAATCGAAAATCACAAGACTCTTTTCTAACTGTACAAGAGCAATCTGAATAATATGAAAAAAGCTGGTTCATTGCCAGCTTTTCATGTTATTTTCCAACCTTTTCCAAACGCTCCTTTAGTTTTAGTTTATTACCGAAACGGAAGAAGAAATCCATGACGATAGGAATTGCGGCCATTGCGCCAAACGTACAGATAGCTTGATAGAAATTTAAACGTACCAATACAAATAAATTTGGTAGTAATACGATTGCCGCAACAAATAAGGATAACATCACTACAAAGACGATAAAACGTAATCTTGTGAAAGGAATACAGACTCGATATAAGACGATCATAGAACTGGTTCCTGTTAATAACACGGTCATCGTTGTCATTTGTGCGTCATTGATAGGGAAGACATTGCCTAAGAAATGTACAAATACAACACTTAATACCACACACAAAGCTCCTGGAAAAGCTTTACTGAAAACGTTCAATAAGAAGTTTCCTTCAACTCTTGCATGATTTGGTTCCAGTGCTAAGAAGAAAGAAGGAATCCCTATGGTTAATGAGGATATCAAAGTTAATTGGATCGGCTCAAATGGATATCTACGAATTAAGAACAGAGTTAGAAAAGCAAGCATGGTAGAGAAGGTTGTTTTCACTAGAAATAAAGATGCTGCACGTTGTATATTGTTGATAACACGACGACCTTCATCTACGATATGAGGCATATGTGAAAAGTTATTATCTAGTAGAACTAGGTTGGCGATATTTTTTGCGGCTTCACTGCCTTGGGCTACGGATATACTACAATCAGCTTCTTTTAAAGCCATTACGTCATTTACTCCGTCTCCGATCATTGCTGTAATATGTCCTTGTTGTTTCAATGCCGCAATCATCAGTTTCTTTTGCATAGGGGATACACGACCAAAGATGGTATACTTCTTTACTGCTTCAGGAATATCTTTATCTTGTAAGGTACTGGCATCGATGTATTTATCATGATCTTTTAAATGTGCTTTCTGAGCAATGGCATGAACCGTACAAGGATCATCTCCACTGATGATTTTCACATCTACACCTTGTGATAAAAAATAATCCAAGGTCTGAGGAGCTTCTTTTCTAATAGGATCACTCAATAAGATCAAAGCAAGAGGCGTACCGTGTGTATCAATGTCATCAAACTCAATGGCACTATCACTCTTCATAAAGACTAGTACACGATTTCCTAAATTTGCTTGTTTCTGTATTTCTTTCATAATGGTAGGATCTGGTTCACTACATACAAATTCATAAGCACCTAAAATATAAGTTTGATTGTCTTCAAAGGTAACTGCACTACATTTTCTAGCACTTGAGAAGGGAAGGAGCTTTTTTGCTTTTACTTTATTTTGTGCCTCACCTACATAAGAACGAATCGCCATTGCGGTAGCATTTTCATCTTGTAAGGCAGCATGGAAGTCAGCCAACAGTGCTTTTATGTCACCAGCTTCCTTTTGTAAAACCAGAATATCTTCTACCTGCATGTTTCCTTCTGTTATCGTACCTGTCTTATCAAGGCACAAGGTATCGACTCTTGCCAACGTTTCGATACAATACAATTCTTGTACCAATGTCTTTTTTCTTGCTAAATTGATAGTACCTACAGCAAGCGCTACACTGGTAAGTAATACCAACCCTTCAGGAATCATGCCGACCAATGCTGCAACCATCGCTACAATGGCCTCTTCAAAAGAATAGCCACTGACAAAATACTGCTTAAAGAATAAAGCAAGCCCCATAGGGATGATCACAAAGCCAATGATCTTAATGATATAATTGATGGAATCTCGTAACTGAGATTTATGCTTTTTGAATATCTTCGCATCTTTCATGATGGTTTGTGCGTAGTTATCATTTCCAACATGCAAAACTTGACACACTGCGTTTCCACTAACCACGAAGCTTCCAGAATATAACTCATCTCCGGGCAGTTTGACAATGATATCACTTTCACCGGTAACTAAAGATTCATTTACTTCAATTCGTCCTTTTAAAACCATGGCATCCGCAATGATTTGATTGCTCGTAGTAAGGGATAAAATATCATCCAATACAACATCTTCTATATGAATTTCTGTCCACTGTCCATTTCGTCTTGCTTTTACAGTAGACTGTGTAATCAAAGATAATTTATCCAACACTCGTTTTGCTCGAATTTCCTGTAAGATACCAATTATGATATTAGATAAAATGACTCCCATAAATAAGAGATTTCTCCACGAACCAATAAATATAATGAAGCCTGCAAGTATTGCATTGATTAGATTGAATAACGTGAAGATATTGTCCTTGATGATCTCTTGATAGCTTTTACTGATCTGATCGACTTGCTGGTTATATTGTCCACGTTCTATGCGTTGCTTCACCTGCTCATCGCTCAGACCATTCTCTATATCTACTTCAGTATCCGTTGTATCGTACTTCATATGATCACCCCATGTCTTTACCTATATTATACCAATAATATCTATATAATACCTTACGCTTTTGTTATTTTTTCTTAAGAATCTATAAAGTTTTTATGATTCATGATAATAAAAAAAAGAGATGAATTACCAAAAGAATGGTAAAATATCATCTCGTTGTTATTCTTTATTTATTCGCATCAATATAAGTTGTAACATTTCTTTCAACAACGCTGAAAGGTGCATTTCCACTAGTCAATATCGCTTCATGGAATGCTTTGTCATCAAACTTTTCTCCTAGAGCTTCCATAGCTTTTGTTTTTAATTTATCAAGTTCATGGAAACCAACATAATATGGTTCAAAGCAGGCTGGATTGGCTTGTTGCTGCTTATATTCCATTTGCGTGTTTTCATCATCCATTGCAATTCCATTTTCTTGAAGGAAAGATTTATATTTATCAAAGGACCATCCCTCATAATGGATACCAATATCCGCAAGGATAACGATATCATAAGTTACTAATTCATTTTCTTTTATGAACCTTAGTAAATTCTGATCAATATCAGTTAGATATTGAGAAGCGAAATATTGAGCATATACAGCAAACCCTTCTGTATAAGCATTGCTGGAAGCAAGTGTTTTACGATAAGGGGAAGTCTGATGTTCATACATATATCCATATTGATACATATGTCCAGGAAATCCTTCATGAGAAACAGTTTGATAAGTTGAAATCGTATTGATATCTCCGAGTCTTGGATTCACACGTAGCTGTTTTACACCATTTCCATCAATCGAAGGGATATTGAAATAAGCCGCAATACCACTATCAGATGCAATTTCTTCATTTACGTTCTTAATATTGTACTTTAAGTTATCTACTTCAGGGAAGTCATCCTTAATTTTCTTACTGATATCATCTAGAATATCAGTGTAACTGGTATAGTTTGTGACCGGCATATCATTTTTTAATATTGCTTTTAATATATCGGGATTTGAAGCCATCAATTTCTGCATGTTTGCGATACGCTCATTCATATCATCTTGTAGCATCTTCTTAACTTCACTAATGCTTTTTTCAGAACCAATATTCTGTTGGAAAAGTAATTCAAAATATTCTTTTCCATGTTTGAATTTCGCAAGACCTTCTTCATTATTGGTACCTTTTGATAATTCCTTCATAAGATCACTGATATCTTGATAAGCAGGCAGGAAAGATTCCACAAAAGCTTGTGTTAACTGTTCTTTATAGGTGTTAGCACTTTGCTCATCTAATCCCAAATCATCAATGCTTTCTTTCATTGAGGTCAAAACAGCACTGTTTTCTCCTTTTTCTATGATACCATCACAATAACTTTTCACACTGTCGATATCTATCATTAACAACCCTTTTTCAGCCTGTGTCTTTGTATAAGAAATAGCTCCTTCCATATAAGGTTTCACATCTTTGACCAGTGTGATCAAGTCTTTTACATCCTGCTCATTTCTCAACGTCCAATCCGACATAAGGGTAGGAAGTTGGTAATGAATCCCAGTCATACTTTCAAATAATTGTTGATAATAATCAAATTTATCGTCAGAAAGTTCATGACTAATTTTATTTTGGTACTCATAAATATCATAAGTGTCTTTTTGCTCATCTGTCAAAAGACTACGATCAAAGTCTTTAAACTCATCCCATACTGCTTCAGCTTCTTTCTTTAATGCTTCTTGATGATCCGTATCAATTCGTTCCCCCAAATTTACCTTGATTTTAGAGACATCGACACCAAAATTTTCCGGATGTTCTAAAAACACATGGGTACTCATGTAGTCACTTTCCATTGTTTCTACAAATTGACGATTGATAAATTCATCAAACTTTTGTTGTTCCTCTCCTGCATCTTTTTTCGTACAACCACCTAAGGTCGCAATCAATAAGATGCTTAGGGCAATAATACGGAATTGTTTTCTATTTTTCATAATGTTCTCCCTTCATATACTTCTATTATATATAATTAGGTTCGCAAATACAATAAGTTTAGAAATAGGCTGTTATTTATTGAAATCCCTCCATTTTTTTGAATTGAGGAAACGCAATGGATATGTTATACTTTATTAGCAGATTTTGGAGGAATGATCATGAGTATATTAAATGTACAAAACGTATCTCATAGCTTTGGTGGAAGACAAATTTTAGAGAACGTATCTTTTCGTTTGTTGAATGGCGAACATGTTGGTTTGATTGGTGCAAATGGGGAAGGAAAATCCACATTCTTAAATATCATTACAGGAAAATTGGTACCAGAGGAGGGTAAGGTTGAATGGTGTAATCGTATTACAACAGGATACCTGGATCAGCATACTTCATTAGAGAAAGGCAAAACGATCAAAGAGGTTTTACAAGATGCTTTTCATCATCTATTTGACTTAGAAAAAGAAATGATCGAGATGTATGAGAAGATGGGAAATTGTGATGAAATGGAAATGGAACATTTGATGAAAGAGGTTGGGGAAATCCAAGATATTCTAGATCACAATGGGTTTTATATGATTGATGCAAAGATCAGTGAAGTAGCCAAGGGACTTGGTCTTTTAGATATCGGTTTGGATAAGGATGTTACACAACTTTCCGGTGGACAACGTTCTAAGGTATTATTAAGCAAGCTATTATTAGAAAATCCGATGATTTTGATTTTGGATGAACCAACCAACTATTTGGATGAAGAGCATATTTTATGGCTAACTAATTTCTTAAGCAGCTATGAGAATGCATTCATCTTAGTATCTCATGATATTCCTTTCTTAAACAATGTAACAAATGTCATTTATCATGTTGAGAATTGTGTGTTAACACGTTATGCCGGAGATTATGCTTATTTTGAAGAACAATATGCAATGAAAAAACGTCAAATGGAAGCTGCTTATCATAAACAGCAAAAGGAAATTGAAGATTTAGAAGATTTTATCGCAAGAAATAAGGCACGTGTTGCGACACGTAATATGGCTCATTCTCGTCAAAAGAAATTGGATAAAATGGATTTGATATCCAAACCGAAAAATAAGATCAAACCGGTATTTGAATTCCAAGAAGCAAGAACACCAGGTCGTGTGATCTTTGAAGTAAAGGATCTGGTAATCGGATATGAGGATCCTTTGACCACACCATTTCATATGGAATTGGAACGAAACAAAAAGATTGCGATCAAGGGAGTAAATGGATTGGGTAAAACAACCTTATTGAAAACATTGCTTGGTATGATTCCATCTATATCCGGAGAAGTAGAAGTTGATCCATTCGTGGAAGTCGGTTTTTTTGAACAAGAGGAACATGGTAATACCAAAACGGCTTTACAACATTTTTGGGATCATTTTCCTGGATTGACCAATGGAGAGGTAAGAGCAGCTCTAGCAAAATGTGGTTTGACAACTGATCATATTGAATCCGGTATGTGTGTATTAAGCGGTGGGGAACAGGCAAAGGTAAGACTTGCTTTGATCATGAATCGTCCTTGTAATGTTTTAGTACTAGATGAGCCTACCAACCATCTTGATGTAGACGCAAAAGATGAATTACAGCGTGCATTAAAAGCCTATCACGGGACTGTCGTTTTGGTTTCTCATGATCCTGATTTCTATATGGATATTGTAGATGAGGTCATTAATTTGGAGGATTATACAACAAAGCTATTATAAGAAAGCTATCAAAAAGTCTATCAATACTTCATATAGTAGGGATAGACTTTTTCTTTTATAAATATAGTATCTGAAAGCGGTTCATTTTCACTGTTACAGAAGGCGTTTCCCATTTTATAATAAAAAAGTCTATTAAAGTCTTGCAAAAAGAAGAGATAGACATTAAAATAGTAACTGTTATATGTTTGTGATGCTTTTTTATTTATGTGTATTTATTTACAATGGTATGC
>NZ_JBEQZJ010000021.1:0-72518 GCF_045223415.1 Hoskinsella mucinilytica
TGTACCACAAGATATCATCTTTTCGACTTCCTGAATAACAATAGGGCGTAAGCCTCTGCGAATAACTTCAGGGTCACGTAAAAAGCTATCCCAGTGATCAAGAAATACTTTTTGAATCGTAATCTTTTTGGGATGATACATTTTAGAAAATGATTTTGAAGCAACTTTAGAAAGTTGCTTAGCAAGATTATCAGATATCAAAAAAGATCAGCCCACTTAATTATAACGTGAACTGATTGTGTTTATATATATTCAGTTTTTAAATGATGAAGTGTTTTTCTTCATCACTTTTTTATGAAAAATAAAATGGACACTATTTGCATAAAGAAAAAGATTAATATATAGATGTGGTCAAGAAGGAGCACTTACCACTAATTAAACCTAATAAGGTTAGGTATGCCTTAAGGATACTCTGCAGAGATCTATACAAATGCTCAAATGATAATATTATAAGTTAAACAAAGTAAGCTGAGACTTAAAAAGATAGGTATTTAAACCTTTAGCTTAATATTATTAAAACCAAATTTTAAGGAGGAAAAATTATGTCAACTACAATTGGTATTGCTACACGTGAAGAATTATTATCTTATTTAAATACTGGAACAGAAGCAGAACCAGTATGGAGCCTTATAGGCGCAGGATTTAGTGATTTAACAGAAGCTCTTAATGCTACAACAAAGGATAGTCACTATATCCATCAAAAAACTGGAACATCTTCAGTTATTGGATATGCTCCAACATTTACCTTTGCAGCAGAATTAGATAAAGGAGATCCGGCAGCTACATTTATTGCTAATATTGGTCGTGAACGCAAAATCGGAGCGGATTGTGAAACTGATATCGTTAATGTATATTCTTGGATGAAAGGGACTACAGAGGATTCAGTAGTTGCTTATAAACAGCATGTCGCTATCAAAGTAGATAATAGTGGCTCAGGTGTTGGAGGTGATGTTCTTTCATTGGCTGGTGCCTTTATGTATAAGGGTGATGCAGTTAAAGGAGAATGGGATACAAAAACAAATACTTTTAAAGAAATTTAATAGGGAGATAATTATAAAATGAATAAATTTACGTTTGACAAGAAAGAGCAAAAGCTATTACAGATTCAGATTAACAATAAACTATTCACTTTGAATCCATATACATTAGCAGTGAAAAAAGCTACTGAAAAATTCGTAAAATGTCAACAACCACTTATCGAAAAAATGAGTGCAAAGCCAACAGCAGCAGAATTAGATCGTATACTTATTCAATCTTGTTCTTTAATTAAAGAGACTATTAACCAAATTCTGGGTAAGGGGGCTTATGAAAAAATATTTTCAGGAAGAACTTTAGACTTCAGTGAGCATCAGAAATTGATTGAATTTCTATTTCATGAAATTACAGAATTCTGTCAAAATAATCCTATCTTGAAAAATGATTAATCTACTGCTTGATGGGGTGCCTGATCACATTATCATATGTGATCAGGCATATGATATAAAAACAGATTTTCGTGAATGGATTCAATTTGAAAATATCATGATCAAAGAAAAAAATGATTATATAAAATTAAAGAAGATAGTTAGTCTTTTTATTGATGAAATACCTGAAGATATAGCTTTTGTGGAAAAAATTTTATGGTTTTATCGTTGTGGTTCTAATATGAAAGATTCTAATATGAAATCAACATCAATGAGTTCACGTGTATATGATTTTGAATATGATCAATATTTAATTTATACAGCTTTTAGGCAATATTACGGAATTGATCTAATGAAAGAAAATATGCATTGGTGGATTTTTAAACAAATGTTTATAGAGCTTCCAGAAGAATCCAAAATGAAAAAAGTAATGTCATATAGAGCAATTAAATTAAACTCCAATATGACAAAAGAACAAAGACAATTTTATGCAGAAATGAAGCATCTATATGCTTTGCCTGACAATCGAACGAATTCAGAAAAAGCAAAGTGTTTTGGTGCAATATTAGCAAATGGTATGCATATTAAGGAATAAGAACACGGTATAATTCATCAGAAAAATAAGGAAGGTGAATATATGTCAAATAATAATGAAGTGATAAGAGTCAAGACAGAATTAGATGATACTGCATTTATAAAAAGTCTACAAGAAATGAAGGATTATGCATCGAATATGGTAACTTCCATTAATACAACATTAAAATCTATTAATTCTTTGAGTACAGATTTAAGTAAATCTTTAGCTGATACTGTACAACAATCGAACCTATTGACGTCAGCATTTGAAAGCTTAAAAATAGGATCTTCAGTATTCCAATTTGCAAACGAGAGTATTGTACCTTTTGTAAAGAGTTTTGAAACTGCTAAATTACAGGTGTCATTATTCTCTATGGAAAATGATATGGCAATAATGACAGGGGAGCAATTAAGTAAATCATTATCATTAGGAGAACTTGCTGTTAGCTTATTAACTGGTAAAGTAGAACTAGCTACTGCAGCTCATGCAGCATGGAATGTTGTCAAATCAATAGATCCAATTATGTTAGTAGTTGCCGGTGTAAGTGCATTAGCAGCAGGGTTAGCTTTCTTATGTTCAAATATGGATGCTTCTATCGATGAACATAAAGAGCTTATGAATAAAATTGAAGATGAAAAGCAAGCTTATGCTGAGTTAAATGAAAAGCAACAAGCTCAAATGAATACAAATCTTTCTGAAATAGGTAATATTCAATCTCTTAATAATGAATTAAGCGTATTAGTAGATGTCAATGGAAAAGTAAAAGAAGGTTATGAGGATCGAGCTGCCTTCATCGTCGGAGAATTAAATAAAACATGCGATTTAAACCTAGAAATAATAGATGGAGAAATCCAAGGTTACTCAGATGTATCTTCTAGTATTGATGACATGATCGAGAAAAAAAGAGCAGAAATAATTTTGGAAGCAGAATTACCGCTTTACAAAGAAGCAGTTTTAAAATCTACTGAGGCTCAAATTGAGGCTAATAGATTGCAAAGTGAATTATCTGATTTAAATCAAGAGAAAATGAAAGCAGAAGCTGAATTAGTTGCACAGTATGGTGAGAACTGGATGAATGAAAAAGAAAAGATTTCTTTTTCAAGATTGCAAGAGTGGACACAATTATCATATGATACTAAGCTAAAAGAAGAAGAATTTAGTGCACAAAATGAGATTGTGAAAAACTATTATGATGATATTAATAAGTATGAAACAGATGCAGCTCTTGTAGCCAGTGGAAATGCAGAAAATTATAAAAAGGTTCAAACAGAATCATTAGCATGTGCTCAAGAGACTATGAGTGGTAAAATTGGTGCTATATCTGAAGAAATAGATGCCGAAAAAAGCAAGCTTCAATATCTTAAAGAAGAGTATGCTACGGAGATGGATGAATTTCATAAAGGGCAATTAGAAGCAAAAATCAAAGGGGTAGAAAACTCTATTAAGTTAAAAGAAGAAGAGATGGATGGACTAAGCTCTGTTATTCGAAATAAGGGTCCTGAATATGATGCTGAAGTTAGACAGATGTCATTGAATGCATTAAATGAATTAAAGGGAGATAGTGAAAAATATTTCGGTGTAGCAAAAGAAAATGTATTGAATATGGTTGAAGGCCTTAATAGTAACGATGATAAAGTAAAGAAAGCTGCTACAGAAAAAGCAAACACTATGTTAAAAAAGCTGAGAGAAAAAGATGATGAGTTTTCTCAACAAGGTGCCAACATCATAGATGGAATTCTAAATGGTGCAGATTCAAGGCAAAATAATTTGATTGATGCTATGTCTAATCTTGGTTTTAATATGTTGAGAAGTTTTAAAAACTCTCTTGATATAGCATCTCCATCAAAGAAATTCAAAAAGCTTGCAAAGTTTATTCCAGAAGGAATACAAGCTGGTATTTTAGAAGGAAAAGATAAGGCAATAAATGAAATTCATGGTCTATCTAATGAATTGATCTCAGCATTTGATGATAATTTAGCTGATAAAATTAACATGTCTATCTTTTCTGAACAATTAAAAATGGCTTCAGTAGTACAAAGTGAAGCTAAAGTTGAACTATTAAAAATGAATGTAATAAAAGCCGAAAATCAAGAAATTCAAGGGAAATTAGATGCAGTTATTGAAAATCATATAGATCTTGATGGTAGGGAATTAGCTGTTACACTAGCTCCTATGATCAGTGAAGAATTAGCATTTCAATGGAGGTAAAATTTTGAAAATAAATAATAAAAATATAAATAATTTTAATGCATCAATCAAAAGTTTTGATATGAGTACTTTAGGTATTGACAATAATATAATGTTACTTGATTCGGGCTATCTTCCTATCTTAAGAGAGCAAAAATTGTCTGCACAAGAAAGAACATTGATTTTAGATTTTACTCATGAAGATGATATCAGTAATTTCACTGCAGAATGCAGTCGTGAAAGTATTTTAAATTTAGACGATGGATATGAATATTTATGTTATCTGAAAGCTACACCTACTATACAGACTGAAGGTATAGCTGCGTATACTGTAGAATATCCTATGTATGTTATAAAGCGAAAGCCAATGATAATGACACAAATAAGAGAATTCATTTTTATTGAAGGAAATGTAAACACTTCTTGTATTTTTGAAATTACAGCGGCTACTGATTTAAAAACATATCAAATTAATAATTTCACTATAAATAATTTAAAAGCAAATGAAACCTTTTATTTAGATGGTATTCATAAATTGATTTATCGATCATCAACGCCTGATCAATCAGCATTTGATGATGTAACATTGTCTTCATTTCCAATGTTGAAGCCAGGGAATCAATATTTTAATACATCTGATGATACTGTTAAGGTAATATTAAAATATTATCCAACTTATATGTAAGGAGTGATTTAATGCTTTATATGAAAACAGATAAGGGTTATATCCTTTTAGATAATGTTGAGAATTTATCTATTGTATATGATTATGAAGGGGAGCAAGAATTATCATTTGATATATCACCATTCGATAAGCAGTATCAAATACTAGAGGAACGTTCGAAGTTTATTTATAAGGATAATCGCTTTCGAGTAATTAAAATTAATAAAAGAAGAGAAGTCGCTACAATTACAGCTATACTTGATTTAAATGAATGGAAAAATGTGATTTATCAAAATTATCATGTGGAAAGTAAATCACTTTCCATGGTGATGAATGAGATATGTCCAGAAGGGTGGACTATTGTAAATGCTTTTGTCAGTGACATAAAGTGTTCTTTTGATTTGGTAGGGTGTACAGCTTATGATATTTTACAAAAATGTAAGGAACTATATAATATAGTTTATGAATATCATATCTTGGATAAATATATTAAGGTGATCAATCCTTTGAGTGTCCAACAACGTGGACTTTATATGAGTGATGAGTTAAATCTTGATAGCGTAGAATATAAAAGTGAATATTCAAAACATGCAAATCGCTTGTATGCATATGGTAAAAAAACAGAAATTGAGAATGAAGATGGTACTAAAACTATTTCCTATGTTTCCTTCGCTTCTATTCATGATGGTAAAGATTATGTCGATTGTCTTGATTATGTTTCTGATGAGATTGTTTGTGCATACTGGCAAGATGATAAGTATGAGGATGCAGAGAAATTACTTTCAGATGCTATTGAAAAGGTGAGTGTATTAGCATATCCTGAACAAAGCTGGAGTTGTAACTTATATGATTTATCTCGCATAAATGAAAAATACAAAATGTTAGATTTTAAATTATATGACAAACCTACTTTGTTAATTAATGGTTCAAAAATTGTTCATCAAATTGTTCAATATACTGATTTTCCAAATAGTCCTAGTAAAAATAAAGTTATTTTGAGTACAGCTTTTAAAAAAATACAAGGAGAAATTCAATCAGTAAAAACAGAAATTGATAAGATTGATACAGATCTTAAAATAACAGAGAATTTAATCAATAAGATACAAAGAGAAGTGGATAAAAACACTCTTTTAATCAAAGATACATATCAAAAGGCAGATATTGATGTTTTTAAAGAAACATTGATACAACAAACAAAAGATCAAGTTCAATTATCTGTTAGTGAAACGAATAAGAGAATAGAAACTATCGAAAAAGCAAAAAGGTATAGGATAGAATTAAACTCATCTAATGGTACTGCATTTCGTAATTCTGACATCGAAACGACTTTATCTGTGAAAATCTATTCTTGGGATGATGATATCAGTGCAGTAGTATCGGATAGCGCAGTAACGTGGTCAAGAGTTTCTTCTGATGTAAATGGTGATAAGGCATGGAATCGGATAGGAAAGAACATCAACATTACATCCGCTGATCTATCTGATTGTGCAACTTTTATCGTGAAATGGAATATTTTTGAAGAAAGGATCTCTTTGGTCAATGTTTATGATGGGGAAAGCGGATTACCTGGCAAGGATGGAAAAGATGGCACAGATGGAAAGACAACCTATTTCCATGTGAAGTATGCGCCAGTATCTAATCCAACAGATGCCCAGATGACTGAAACACCTGACAAATACATTGGTACCTATGTGGACTATATCTCAACAGACAGTACTTTGACAGAATCTTATACTTGGTCTAAATTTATGGGTGATGATGGTACGGATGGAATACCAGGCAAAAATGGAACCAATGGACAGACATCTTATCTGCATATCAGATACTCCAACGATGGTGGAAAGACGTTTACGGGAAACAGTGGGAAGACACCAGGTGACTATTTGGGCCAGTATACAGACTTTATACAAGTTGATAGTACGGAGATTGCAAAGTATGTCTGGACGAGAGTCAAGGGTGAAAAAGGTGAACAAGGGATACCTGGAACGAAGGGTGAAGACGGTAAACAACTGTTTACATGGTTGAAATATGCGGATACTCCAACATCAGGTATGTCTGATTTACCTACAAATAAGGCTTATATTGGATTAGCCTATAATAAAGAGTCTGCAACGGAAAGCTCCAATTACGCTGACTATACATGGTCTTTGGTGAAAGGCGAAAAAGGCGATCAAGGTGTAGCTGGTGCTAAGGGCGCTGATGGTAAGCAATTGTATACTTGGGTGAAATATGCTACAGATGACAAGGGTACAGGAATGTCAGATGATCCAATAGGAAAGCTTTATATTGGATTGGCATATAATAAAGCTACTCAAGCAGAAAGTACAGTAGCAAGCGATTACACATGGGCTTTGATCAAGGGTGATAAAGGCGAAAAAGGTGAAACTGGTCCTCGTGGTCTTCAGGGCGTGCAAGGCCCTAAAGGTGAACAAGGTATCAAAGGTGATCCTGGATCTGATGGAAAAAGCTCATATTTTCATATTAAGTATAGTACTGTTTCAAATCCAACGGCCGCTCAAATGACAGAAATACCAAGCACTTATATTGGAACATATGTGGATTATATTGTGACAGACTCTATTGATCCTGCTAAGTATACATGGGCGAGGTTCCAAGGTCTTCAAGGCGCACAAGGAACACAAGGAATACCTGGAACGAATGGAGCAAATGGCAAGACTTCTTACTTGCACATCAAATACTCAAATGATGGAGGAAAAACCTTTACAGGTAACAGTGGTGAAGACGTTGGGAGTTATATCGGTACTTGTGTAGATTATACATCTGCTGATCCCACAACTGTTTCATCCTATACATGGGCCTTGATCAAAGGCGAAAAGGGTGATAAAGGTGATACCGGATCTACAGGAAAAGGTATCAAATCTATTACAAATTATTATCTTGCTACAGCAAGTGACAGTGGTATAACTATATCGACATCAGGATGGACAACGACTGTACAATCTGTATCGGTATCTAAAAAGTATCTTTGGAATTATGAAGTATTGACCTATACAGATAACAGCACATCATCTACAGCCCCATGCATTATCGGAGTTTATGGCGATAAAGGAGCAACAGGGAATACTGGAGCTATTGGAAATGGGATAGCTGCCATCGTTGAACATTATGCCGTATCTTCATCTGGAACTACTGCACCGACGACTTGGTTAGACACCGTACAGACCATGACAGCCACTAATAAATATCTTTGGAACTATGAAACGATTACCTATACAAATGGATCAACTAAAGATACGCAAAAGCGTGTCATAGGTGTCTATGGAGACAAAGGACAAACTGGTGCTACAGGAGCTACAGGTGTCAGCATAACTAAGGTTGAGGTGTATTATTATCTCTCTACATCTAATACAACGCAGGCAGGAGGTAGCTGGGACACAACAGTACCGACTTGGTCAGAAGGTAAATATATGTGGTCTAAGACAAAAACTACATTGTCTAATGGAACTGCTACTGAAACTTCCCCAGTGTGTATTACAGGAGCAAAAGGAAACACTGGAGCAACAGGAGTAGGTATCAAAACAACAGAAATCACTTATCAAGCAAGTACATCTGGAACAACGGTGCCAACAGGAACATGGACTACGGAAATACCAAGTGTTGCAGCTAATCAATATCTTTGGACACGTACAGTAATTACCTATACAAACAATACATCTAGTACAGCTTATTCTATAGGTAAGATAGGTGCACAAGGTGCACAAGGACCTCAAGGAGCTACTGGATCAGCCGGAAAGGGAATCAAGGGTACTACAGTTACTTATCAAGCATCAGCAAGTGGAACGACAACACCTACAGGAACATGGGCTACAACGATACCAACAGTAGCAGCTAACCAGTATCTGTGGACAAAGACGACCATTACATATACTGATAATACAACGACAACAAGCTATAGTATAGGAAAGATGGGAGCAAATGGAGCAACAGGGCCTCAAGGAGCAACAGGAGCTACTGGTAAAGGTGTGTCTAGCATTACAGCAGAGTATTATCTATCAACATCCAAAACAGCACAAGAAGGAGGAAGTTGGGCAACAACAGCACCAGCATGGTCAACTGGTAAATATATGTGGACGAGATCAAAGATCGTTTACACCAATCCTGCAAGTACATCTTATACGGCTCCTCTATGTGATAGTAGTTGGGAAGCAGTTAATGATTTAGAGGATAAGGTCAATGGTCAGATTGATAATGTGGTCACTGAAATCACAGAAAACCATAACTCGTCTATTGAAGCAACAAAAGAAGCCATTTTAAATACTGTGTCATCTGACTACACAATGAAGTCTGAAACAGAATCATTAGTGCAACACTTTGATACACAAATTGAACAAACATCAAAAGATGTGGAAATAAGATTCAAAAATACCCAAGAATTAATTAGTACTTTGGATGGAAAGGTAGATATCAATAAACAGGAGATTCAAAAATTTATTAGGTTCATAGATGGGCTAATTGAATTGGGACAAAGTGATTCAAAATTTACATTGACGATTACAAATGAACGTATTTCTTTCAAGGATAACGGTTCTGAAGTTGCATATATTTCTAATTCTACGCTTTATATTACAGATGCAAATATAACTAACAGCTTGAGAATAGGTAAATTTGCTTTTGTACCAAGAGCAAATGGTAATTTATCTATGAAATGGATAGGATAAGGAGGTTTATATGAGTACATTATTGAAGGAAATTAGTGTAGGATCAGCATCTGGTGTAACATGGTATCTAAGACTTTATGAAGATTCTGTTTCACAATCCGTAGCAAATAATCAAAGCAAAATTACATTAAGACTAACTTTAAGGGCATCAAATAGTAATTATAGTATATCTTTTGATACAAGAGATGCATGGATTGGTAGCACGCATTTTACGATGGCATATACACAAAGTGGATCAGAGCATAATCTAGGTTCTACCACAATCACAGTTAATCATGGATCAGATGGAACAGGATCTTATAGCTATAGCTTTGGTATCAAAACATCATTTGCTCTTAATGGAAGTGGAACTGGAAGTAAATCCTTAACCACAATACCAAGAGCATCATCTATAGGAACAATAAGTGGATCAACACTAGGTGGTGCTGTAACAGTAAATATAGATAGAAAAAGCGCATCATTTACACATACCGTAACTTATAAGTTTGGGTCAATCACAAGGTCATATACAGGACAAGGGGCATCATGTAGCTTTACACCGCCTTTATCTGATGCATCAGCAATACCAAATGCAACAAGTGGTACTGCAACTGTTACGGTACAGACATATTCTGGTAGCACGGCTATTGGCTCAGCCGTATCAAAGTCTTTTACATTAAACTTGCCTGCATCTGCAGTACCGAGTATTTCAGGACCATCAATATCTAGAGTGGACAATGGAGTGCCAGCTTCATGGGGTATCTATGTTAGGTATTTTTCAAAGGCGAACGTTAGCATAAGCGGAGGAGGTGTTTATGGTTCCAGTGTATCTGCTTATTCAATTAGCGGTGGAGGTTATTCTTCAAACTCTTCATCTCTTACCACAGACACATTAAATACTCCTGGTACAATGACTTTCACTGGTACAGTAAGGGATAGGTAGAGGACGTACTAAATCAGCAAGCGCATCCATCACTGTTGTGGATTACTGGTTTCCTACTGCAAGTATCATAGCAGAGAGATGTAATTCAGATGGAACAGCCAATCCTGATGGGGTATATGTCAAGGTTACAGGAAAATATAACACAGCATCAGTAAATGGAAAAAACAACACTGCAACTAAGAAAATTGAAATTATAGGAACTTCTTATACAAATTCTACTTTTGGAAATGGTGTAGCTGTAGTTATGGGTGGGGCCGTATCTATAGATAAAAGCTTTACTATCAAAATTACGGTTACTGATAACCTAGGGCAAAGTGCTTCAGCGCAGACAACAATACCAACTGGACAAGTAACATTCGATTATAAATCTGGAGGTAAAGGTGTCGCATTCGGAAAAGTAGCCGAAACGGATTATCTGTTAGAAAGTGCATGGACAGCTAGAGCCCCAAGATTTGAAGGTATAAAGAATGGAGTGACAAACTCAATCAGTAGTGACAATGCGTCATACACACACTATCGTACAAGTGCGCCACAGAATTGGTTTGATAAAGATATTTGTGTTCAAGGTAACTTGTATGGTGGTGCATCATATAACAAGAGACTTGCTTATATTGATGAAACTGTTGTGGATCGGGGAAGTATTCCTGCATCTGCAAACTTAAATAATTACACTACTACGGGATTTTATCATCAAGCAGCAAATGCAAATGCACAAAGCGGAAGTAATTATCCAATAGCACAAGCTGGATTATTATTAGTTTACAATTATGGTTATGTCTACCAAATGTATTATCATTATTATGGTTATGGTGCTTGGTATAGAACATGTTATGATGGAACATGGACACCTTGGAGATCAATTCATTCAGAAAGTGGATGGGTAAATTGTGGATATGGTAACGGTATTGTTACTTATGGTAATGATCCAGTACAAGTACGTAAAGTTGGAAATTGGGTAGAAATGAGCGGTGTTGTAAAGAATAACACGACATGGACAGAACACAATAGTTTCCTAAGCGTTCCAGTCGGTTTTAGACCATCGAAAAATATTTACACTGTATGCCAAGGTAGTATATCAAATAGGTATCTTTTGACAGTATATCCAAGTGGAGAAGTACATGCAGAGAGATATAGTAATAATACATCCATGAATAATTCTGTTCCAATAGGATCATGGCTTACAGTTCATGCTGTTTGGCTTATTTAAATGAATGGTGGAAACAATCCACCTTTTATTGAATATAAACATAAACAGTTAGGAAAGGAAAACATATGGAAACAATAAGATTAGACTTACTCAATATAGGCTATGCCTACATCGTATTTTTACTGGCTTATGTAGCCAATATCTTATTTAGTCTTTATTATAACGTCAAGATTAATGGTGAGGACTTTAATAAATATACTCTATTTACATCCCTGAAAAAGGCGGTAGTCTTTTTTGTTGCAACGCTTGCTTTAGTCATTGCTGTTGATATAGCAATCCTATATTTTTCCATATATGTGCCAGAGCTAAGCGAAACCATAAAGGATACTTTGACTGTATTCATGGTAACTAGTACAATCGGTAGAGCTGCGATCAAATACATTTTTGAAGCTTATAATACCTTTGTACATGTATTAAGTGAAAAGACTTTGGAAATTACTAATGCAATGGATAAAAAGGGTTAAGCTATGTCTGAAGCTATTATCGTTGCATTAATTGGAGGCATTTGCACAGCGATACCATCATTAATCGCAACGGTGGTGATCAACAATAAATCAATAGCTGTTATGCAATATAAAATCGAGGATCTTACCAAAAAGGTAGAGAATCACAATAATGTTGTTGAACGTATGGCAGTAGCAGAAAATAGTATTAAATCAGCACATCGTCGGATTGATGATTTAGTTGATAAATAAGAAAGAGGGAATTTAAAATGAATATAGGTCAAACAAGTATCAGAGGTGGAATCGAGGATTTTTTGTGCCCATTTACATCAATGTTTATTACTCAAGGCGCAGGAGGTAATTACTCTCATGCTGGCACGATGGCTAATGATGTAAACGACCATAATGGTAATACCGAACGTGTACCGTATTATGCACCATGTACATGTAAGTGTTTTGGCATTTATTCGGAAAGTGGCCAGACAATGTGGCAAAGTTTAAATAAAGTACGCTTTGCAAATGGTCGTATTGATTACGCAACATTTGTGATTTGCCACGATGAATCAGTTGATAGTTGGATTGGACAGGTAGTGAAACAAGGACAACAAATCGGAAATATGGGAATGAAAGGTAATGCTACGGGTGTTCACTGCCATATTGAAATTAGCCAAAGTATTGATAAGACGTGGAAGCTTAACAGATACAACATCTGGTGCTTTAACAATGAGTACGATACCACTGATTGCTACTTTATGGATGGCACCACCATTTTAAACTACAAAAATGCAGGTTGGAAATATTTAAAGGATGTGGCTGTAAATACATGTCCTTACAAGTCTAAAGGCGCAATTAAGGCATTATATGACGGTATTAGAGTACGAACAGCACCAAGTACGTCTAAAGGCGATACAGGTGTTAAATACGATACAAACAGTAGTGTTTTGTATTATGATCGTATTGTAGATGCAGATGGCTGGTATTGGGCTGAATACAGGCGAGCTAAAGGCGATAAAGGATACGTTGCTTTATGTAAATTAGATGGATCTGATAAGTACTGGAAACAAGTATAAGATAAAAACTCCCTATTTCTCATTTGACAAGAGATGGGGAGCTTTTTTCGTGTAAAATCGTGTTTATTTGCGGTTGAAACGTATATGTGATTGTATTATCATTATATAGTGGCGCTTTGCAGTGGAGGAGAAAGCGGAAAATGACAAAAGATAACAAGCAATTATATTTAGATATAACTATGGTGATGCGAAAAATCGGTATACCCGTGCACTTAAAAGGGCATGATTATGTAAGAGGAGCTATCGCCAAAGTATATACGGACAAGAGCTATTTAGAAAATCTAGTAGACAGACTCTATATTGAACTTGCCGAAGAATACGGTACCTCTAGATTTGCAATCGAGAGAGGTATAAGGTCAGTAATAGAGTCTGCCTGGTTGCATGGCAACTATGATGCAATAAATAGCATATTTGGATACACAGTTGATTGCGTTAAGGCTAAACCAACCAACAAGGCTTTTATTGCGACTATAGTAGACGTACTTAGATTAAATAATCTGTAAATAGATATAGCAAAGCGCCACACTATTTAAAATTCTAAAACATCCCATGCAATTTTAAAATATATCATATTTGACAAAATTTTTGTAGATATTTGTCGATGAGTTGATGATTTTTTTGTAAATTTCTTATTTTTGCACATAAATGAGAATAATATAATTATAGTGCTTAATAATTTAGCCAAACATCAATAAATTATATGATTATATAATGATGCATAGAAAACTGCGAATATACGCAAAAATAGCATTTTCCGTTAAATTGAAGTGTTAAAAGTGATGTGTTGAAAAGATCTATTAAATAAAGGATTATTAAATTTTCATTATGAATATCATTCAGAACTGTACCTATTTGGATAGTACCTCTAAGTCATGGAAAATTAAGGAGATTAAAAGAATATAGAGGTGATTAATGAATTAGATAGCTTATATAAATGAACGTGATTTGTAAAGATAGACTGTTTAACCATAAAGAGTTATAAAGAAGATAAGAATAAGTGGTAAGATCGTGGAAATACTTGTGTATGGAGGTGCTTAATCTTAATCAAGCATATCGATCAATTTTTTATAGAGAAAAATTAAAAACCATGGAAATGAAATAGAAAAAAGAAAGACTTTTATTTGTGTTATGCCAAAATAGTCTATTTGATGACACATATATAACATTAGATGGATTAGTAGTAGTTCTTGAGATAAGCAGTACTTTGATACGTGAGATGATCAAAGAGTTAGATGAAGAAGGATTTATCAAAAAAACAAAATATGGAAAGAAAATTGGATATTCTGCAAATCTTGCAAGCATTGATGAGTTTCAGAATTAATTGCTACTTATCGTAAGTAGCTTTTTTTGAGGATGTTATGTTCTTCTTATTTTTATCATATAAGATCCCATATGGGTAATCATCAAGCAAACGCTGATCATGATTCCTATCATGTAAAAAATAGTACATTTATATTAAAAATTATGCATAATTTCATGGAAAACTATTGCGCTTTTTACAGAAAATATGGTATTATATTAAAGCTTTCAACTGCCGACTTAGCTCAATTGGTAGAGCAACTGACTTGTAATCAGTAGGTTGAGGGTTCAATTCCTTTAGTCGGCACCATGAAAACATTTAGGTATATTTACATTTGAAAGAAAGGCTTAATAAAGATCTTACATAAAGACTTTCCTATGTATCTATACTTTTTTTATATGTTCAGCTATTCAGAAAAAAAGATATATCATACAGAAAGTAAGCGAACATGACCATGATATCAAGGAGGAATGCTGATGGAAAAAATAGAAGATGTAGCATTGGCGGAAGCCTATTTGAAAGAAGGACGAGTCCTTTGCTTTGTTTCCGGAAAGTTATTGACAAGATTCTTGATAAAAAAAGAAAAAATACATGTATACAACGATGCTTTGCATTATATATTGTCATGGAATGATTTTAAACATCTTTTTGAAAATGAAGTATTTTATTTGTATGAATCTGAGTCTGAACAGGTAGAGATATCAAAAGAAAAAGATGAAGAATACTATGGGTGGTATCATAAATAAGTGAGGAGGTGGGTCTATGTTACATCTAAAAAGAACCGCAGAAAAATTATTCGTTTTGATCAATACCAATCTAGATCCCAAATATGATAGTGAATGCAATATGATCATGGATGTTTTTTTAGAAGAGGACTTCACATTGGATGAATTAAAGCGTTTATTAAGCTATCTTTTGGAAAAGGTAAAGGAAGATAGAAAAGAAGAGGTTCAAATGAAAATCGAGCGAGAAGTTGGCTTACTTGAAGATGCACAAAAATAAAACCTAAGGATAGATACAGCTCGTATCATTTCTTAGGTTTTTTTGTACTCTTTTTTTGCTTTTGTAATGCTTCTTTACTGATGCGCAATAGATGTACTACTTGCTCTTTATCCTGTAAATTTTCAATTAGAAAGGATGGTTTTGCGCCTGGATACATTTCTCCATAAATACAATCTTTCCATACTGCTTTGCCCTCTTTTGTTTCTTTCACAAAAAACTGATTATCACAGATAGCTCCACAATATATTCCATCTACATAAATACCATATTCACCGAACATTCGCTTCCAAGTAATTTCTCCGGCTTCTTGTATTTGATCACATACATATTGAACAAACGCTAAACTACTACTCATGATATCACCTCATCAACAATATTTTATCTCAAAATTTAAATGCCTCATTGTAAAAAGCAGACATCTGTTTTCGATAAGCGCCAGGAGTAACACCGCATATTTGCTTGAATTCATGAATAAAATGTGCTTGATCATAGTAGCCGGACTGATAAGCAACTTCGGTAAGGCTAAGTTGTAGATCCTGTATATCTGACATTGCTTTATTGATACGAGCTAAGCGCTCATATTGCTTGATACTTGTCCCAATCGTTTGATGAAAGATACGATTAATATGTCTGGAAGAAAAGCTACAAATGTCTTGAATATCCTTCCCTAAAGTTATTTGAGACAATGCATCCTGTAGAAAAGCATGAGACTCTTGAAACTGAATCTGAGATATCAGAAAAGCCTCTAACAGTTCTAAAAAATCGTCGATATCGATTGTTTGAAACCAAGCCTCTTCAAAAAGCTGTTGCCATTTTGGTAATAGTGAAGATAGAGGGATTTGCTCATTTAATAAGGTACTTTGAGGAATACCGGTCAAACAAAAAGATCCTCCGGGGCGAAACTCAATAAAAAAACGAAGCGGTGGATCGATATTATCAACGACAACGGTCTTAGTGGTCGCTCCCCAAAACTTCATATGGACATGATGTTGATCTGGCGTAAATACGA
The DNA here is from genome assembly GCF_045223415.1 of Hoskinsella mucinilytica. NCBI lineage: Bacteria > Bacillati > Bacillota > Erysipelotrichia > Erysipelotrichales > Erysipelotrichaceae > Hoskinsella > Hoskinsella mucinilytica. The sequence continues at coordinate 16,464 of NZ_JBEQZJ010000021.1, forward strand.
TACACCCGGCAATATCCGGAATCAATGTCAATGTTTCCGCAGTTTCACCAACACTGCTAATACTGAGTGTATAGTGGGAAATATATGGTTTTAACATAGGGTGAGGATATAAATAAATATGAGAGGGTGTAGATAGAAATACCTTCTTTGATACTATGGATGGGTGAATAATCATAATGAACTCCTTTTGTTAATATTTTAACATACTTTTGGCAAATAAGTAGAAAAAGTAATTTGTAAGCGTTATAATAAAACTATCAAAAAGAAAGTGAGGGTTTCAAAATGTTTAAAGATCGTTTTAAAGACAAGGTCATGGTGGTAACAGGAGGCACTAGTGGCATTGGAAAAGCTGTTTGTGTTCGAGCAGGTGCAGAAGGTGCTATTGTTGTCATAGCAGGAAGAAATGAGCAACGAGGACAAGCCATTGAAAAGCAAATTACAGATGCGAATGGTAAAGCATTATTTATTCAATGTGATGTAACCAAGAAAGAAGATATCATAGCTCTATATGCTAAAACAATGGAAGTTTATGGAAGAATCGATGTTGCAATCAATAATGCAGGAATTGTAGGAGATTCTAAGAAAATTGAAGATTTAACTGATGAGGATTGGTTTAGTGTTGTCAATGCGAATCTAAATGCAATGTTTTATTGTATTCGTGAAGAGGTTAAATACATGATGAAAAACGAACAAGGTGGAGCAATCGTAAATACAGCAAGTGTGGCTGGTATTCGTGCGACTCCAGCAGGTCCGGCTTATGTAGCAAGCAAACATGGTGTTGTCGGTTTAACGAAATCAACAGCTATGGATTATGCGAAAGAAAAAATCACATGTAATGCAATTTGTCCGGCTGGAACAGATACGCCATTGACAGAAGCTGCAAAAGAAAAAATCTATGCAAAGATTGCGGAATTAAAGGCACAGGGAATCGATCCTACAGAATTTATGAAAAATAGTATGATCGCAGGGAAAACAGAAACACTACAAAAGAGAAATGCAACTCCGGAAGAGCAAGCTGCAACAATTCTTTATTTTGCAAGTGATGAGGCCAAACATATTACAGGCTCTATTGTCGCAAGTGATGGAGGATTTACTGTTTATTAATCAAAAAGAGAAGCTGAGATCGTATGATGATTTCAGCTTTTCATATGCTTTGATTTATGATAACTAAGGTTGAGATGAAGTACATGTGGGTTTCATGTTCAATTTCTGAGAAGCTGTGATTAGTGCCATTGTATAGATTTCTTCAACATTAGCACTTCTGGATAAATCATTCATGGGAAGTCGTACACCTTGAAGAATAGGTCCATATGCTTGATAACCACCAAGATTTGCTACAAGTTTATATCCGATGTTAGCTGCATTTAAATCAGGAAATACCAATACGTTAGCCTGTCCGCCCACTTTACTTTGTGGCGCTTTTAACTTAGCCACTTCAGGATTCAATGCACAATCTACCTGAAGTTCTCCATCTACAAGATAATCTAATGGAAGACGTTGTAAGCGAGTAGCTGCTTCTTTCACCAAATCAACATCCTCACCTGATCCAGAGCCGTATGTAGAATAGGATAATAAGGCAACACATGGGGTAATACCTAGACTTTTTGCACTGTTAGCGGATTGTAAAGCAATCTCGACCAATTGATCTACATTAGGATTACGATTTAAGGAACAATCTGCGAAGATGTAATGTTCTTGTTCTTTACACATCAGAAAACAGCTGGATACAATAGAATTACCGGGACTTGTTTTTATTAGTTGCATGATCGGTCTAAGCGTATCAGCAGTAGAATTTGTTGATCCACCAAGTAGACCATCCGCAAATCCCATCTCTACATACATTGTGCAAAAATAGGAATCTTTTTGATACCAAGCTTCAACCATGTCTCTATCTGCTTTGCCTTTTCTAAGTTCCAACATTCGATGTAACATAGCTTCCTTATCTTGAAACTCTTTTACATCAAGTAGAGGTATATCACTAAGATCAAGCCCATGTCGATCAGCAAGATCAAGTAATTCCTTACGATCACCATATAAAATCGGTATCAATAATCCCTTTTGTTGTAAAAGTACAGCAGCTTTCATCATGCGCAAATCTTTTCCTTCTGTAAATACGATACGAATCTCTTTTCCTTTCACTTTCGATTCCAAATCTATCATGTTATCAACTCCTGTTATCATTATACCTTATCTAGTGAAATCTTGCTATGCAAATATGAAACCGTATACAAATTCAACTAAATGTATAGTGAGTATCAATTAGCACATACTATGTTCAGGAGGTATGGATATGAAAGTATGGAACTATATTGCCTTGATCATTACGATCATTGGCGCAATCAACTGGGGACTAATCGGTGTATTTGATTTTAATCTAGTAACCTTCTTATTCCAAACAGGTTCATGGATTACAAGAATTGTTTATATACTGGTTGGTATCAGTGGTATCTATTTATTATCTTTTTTCTCCAAATTGAATGAAGATTAAGTAAGAATTTGAGAACTTCCTGAAAAAGGAAGTTTTCTTTATAAAAAAATGTTATAATGATTTCAAAGAAGAAAAAGTAAAGGAGTTAAAGATGATGGGATTATTCAGTAGAAAAAAAGAAGCATTTGTATGTCCTTTGGCAGGTACATTGTTAACTTTAGAAAATGTGCCTGATGAAGTTTTTGCGAAAAAAATGATGGGAGATGGATTTGCAGTAGATCCTAGTGATGGTAAGGTCTATGCACCAGTTAGCGGTGTCATTAAAGCGGCTTTTCCAACGAAGCATGCCATTGGTATTGAAGCAAAAGATGGTACCGAGATATTGATTCATATCGGCATGGATACAGTGGAATTGAATGGTGAAGGTTTCACAAGTCATATCAGTGAAGGTATGAAGATCAAACAGGGTGATTTGATGATGGAAGTTGATCTTGCGTTTGTAAAAAGCAAAGGGAAACCTGTAATTACACCTGTGGTATTTACCGGTGGACAAAAGATTACTGTAAATAAAGCAAATCATACAGTAAAAGCATTAGAGGAAGATATTATTGATATAAAATAAGAACAGAACGCATTAGGCGTTCTGTTTTATAATGAAGTCTTTAGAGAAGATTCCATGAAATCCCTTTTATTATTTGTACGTACATGTTATAATCCTGATTAAGGAGTGATGGTATGGCAAAATATGAAGAAATCTATCAATCTTTGTTGAGTAGGATAGAAACCGGAGAATTTCAGGCAGGAGAAACAATTCCTAAAGAATTTGATTTAATGGAAGAGTATTCGTGTTCACGAGATACCATACGGAAATCATTATTGATGCTATCACAGAATGGATATATTCAAAAGACCAAGCGAAAAGGTTCTATTGTTTTGGATCGTAAACGTTATGAGTTTCCGGTAAGCGGAGTTGTTAGTTTTAAGGAACTTGCACAAACAATGGGTGGAAAAATAGAAACGATCGTAACTTGTTGTGAATGTATCGAACCGGATGCTAAGATGAAAGCAATGATGAACTTAACAGAAAAAGATAAGGTCTGGATGATAGAGCGAGTAAGAAAGATCGATGGGGAAAGCATCATTTTAGATTTAGACTTTTTTCATGCCGGTATCGTGAGCGGACTTACCAAAGAGATAGCACAGAATTCTTTATATGAATACATTGAACATACTTTGAATTTGAAAATCGGCTATGCTAATAAGGAAATCACCTGTCAAAAGGTAACAGAAAATGATAGGCATCTTTTAGATCTTAAGGGCTATGATATGGTAGTGAATGTTGATTCTTATACATATTTAGCGGATACAAGGGTCTTTCAATTTACCAGATCAAGACATCGCCCGGATAAATTCAGATTTCATGATTTTGCGAGAAGAAGTAATACCGTTTGAATTTGATTGATGACTATCATTAATCAAACAATAATGTATTGAATTGCTTATAGAATGTCAAAAAAAGGTATTGACTTTGATGAATGTATGCGTTATCATAAAATCGTGGATGAGAAATGATCGTTTTCTTTATAGAACATATGAGTGTTTACTATGAAGAGAACAGGTTTTTTGTTTTAGAAAATAACATCTGAACTTCATAGGCATATTGCGTATGTTTTGTTCAGATGTTTTTATTTGATTTACTCATATGTTGTATAAAGCAACATAAAGCTAGGTTACGTAAGGAGAAATCATGAATGATTTATATGTTGTAAAAAATGTTATGATAAAGGAAATGAACGCAATCAATCAAATGAGTAATCTATTATCTGATGAATTACAATCATGTATTGAAGCACTATATGAATGTGAAGGAAGGATCATATTCAGTGGTGTTGGTAAATCAGGTCATATTGGTGAAAAGTTGGCTGCAACCTTTGCCAGTACGGGGACTCCGGCGTTCTTTGTACATGCTTGTGAAGCAGTTCATGGTGATTTGGGAATGATCAAAAAAGAAGATATCGTAATACTACTGTCTCATAGTGGAAAAACAATGGAAATTATGAATCTTCTACATGCATTGAAAGGAATTGGTTGTGGTTGCATAGCGATGTGTTCAGATGAGGATTCTCCTCTTGCACAAGGCTGTGATCGAAGTATCATTTATCCTTCGTTACAGGAAGCAGATCGGTTAAATCTCGCACCAACTGTATCGAGTACTTTGATGTTGGTATTAGGTGATGCCATCGCCTGTGCTTTAATGGAACGAAAGGAATTTGAAGAGAGTGATTTTTATAGATACCATCCAGGTGGTAATCTAGGAAAGCGTTTGGAGGAAAAGCATCATGAGTGATATTTGTGTCATTGGTTCTTTCGTTATGGATACCTGTGTTGATGTAGATAAGTTTCCATTACCGGGACAAACGGTAATTGCGAAAGGTGTACATGTTTCCGCAGGTGGAAAAGGTTGTAATCAATGTGTTGCGGCAGCACGTCTTGGCGCAGATTGCGAAATGATAGGAATGCTGGGGAAGGATGCTGCCGGCGAAAGCTTTTTAGAACTTTTGAAAGAGGAAGGCATCCAGCATGATCATGTAGAGCTATGTGATCATGTACCTACAGGTTTTTCACAAATACAGATTGATGCATGCGCAGAAAATAAAATCGTGGTAGTTCCAGGGGCTAATTATCAGGTCATGCCAGATATCATTGATCGTATAGCGAAGCGTATTTTGCATAGTCGTTTGATCGTATTACAAATGGAATTGCCTTGGGATACGTTAGTTTCCATTTTATCTTTTTGTAAAAACCATCAAAAACCTGTGTTATTAAATCCTGCCCCAGCTAAGCCTATGACCTTTGAGATGTTAGATGGTATCGATTATATCACACCAAATGAAACAGAGTTAAGTATTTTGAGCGCAATGCCTTGTGAAACAAAGGAAGAGGTGCAACAGGCTGCTATTTCCTTGTTACAACAAGGGGTAAAGCATGTAGTGGCGACCTTAGGTTCTAAGGGATGTGTGATAGCTGATGCAGATGGGGTTCGCTTTGTGAACGGCTATTTTGTAGAAGTAAAGGATACCGTAGCTGCTGGAGATGCGTTTAATGGGGCTTTGGCAAAAGGAATTGTTGAAGGTGTCCCATTGGATGAGTGTGCTCTTTTTGCGAATGCGGTAGGTGCATTGACTGTTACTAGACAAGGAGCAATCACTTCTCTTCCATCACAAACAGAAGTAGAAGAATTTATAAGAGATCAGAAACAGGAGGTGGCTTGATATGGCCAATCTAGTATTAAAAAATATAGATAAAGTATACGATAATCATGTACAGGCTGTATTTGATTTTAATTTAGATATCAAAGATAAAGAATTTATTGTATTTGTAGGACCATCTGGATGTGGAAAATCTACAACACTACGTATGATTGCAGGTTTAGAGGATATCACTGCAGGAGAGTTTTATATCGATGGTAAATTGATGAATGATATAGAGCCCAAAAATCGAGATATTGCAATGGTTTTCCAGTCCTATGCATTATATCCTCATATGACCGTTTTCGAGAATATGGCATTTGGCTTGAAGTTGAAAAAGATACCAAAAGATGAAATTGAACAGCGTGTTCATGAAGCCGCAAAAATATTAGAAATTGAGGATTATCTAGATCGAAAGCCAAAGGCTTTATCCGGAGGACAGCGTCAGCGTGTTGCATTAGGTAGGGCAATCGTTCGTAATGCAAAGGTCTTTTTGATGGATGAACCTTTGAGTAATCTAGACGCAAAGCTTCGTGTACAGATGAGAAGTGAAATTATTAAATTGCATGAGCGAATCGGTTGTACCACTGTTTATGTAACGCATGATCAAACTGAGGCAATGACTATGGCGACTAGAATCGTAGTCATGAAGGCTGGCTATATCCAACAAGTAGGTGAACCAAAGGAAATATACGATAATCCTAAAAATATGTTTGTCGCAAGTTTTATAGGTGCGCCAGCCATGAATTTCTTAAAGGGTACCTATCAAAATCACTCCTTCTTATTTGAAGGTCATTGTTTTGAAATGCCTGAAATGTTTCATGAGGCAATGGCTGCATATCAAGGGAAAGAGGTTGTATTTGGAATACGTCCGGAAAATATTTTTGTAGAGGAAATCGTTGGGACAGCCTTTCCTACATCTAAATTCATCCTTCATGTGGATGTAAGTGAATTATTGGGACATGAATATATTCTTCATGGAAAAATAGGAACACAATCTATTCAAGCAAAAATAGATTCCAGAAGTGATATTCGCCACCATGAAGATATAGAAATGGCGATGGATCTGAGTAAGGTTCATTTCTTTGATCCAGAGACAGAAGAAGTTATCATTTAAAGAAAGTACACCTCCAAAGCATGGAATCATCAGCGTTTGGGAGGTGTTATTTTTCCATAAATAGGAAAAAAAGAACCTAGTCATAGATATCATAGGTTCATATAAAAGTGATACGATGAACAAGGCTATAAAAGCTTAAGGTTCATAATAGAATAATGATATAATATGACATATCTGTATTATGATTGAAGTAGAAGACCGGATGATGTAAAAAGCTTAGATTAGATCATGAAACTATGGAGGATTTACGATGAGATTAATGGTAGCTCAGGATTATGGGGGCGTTACATATGTTTCAGGTGGGTTGTTTGTATCAAATGGAAAATGGAAGCATCCAAAATATAATCTGGATGATTATGAATTGATTATTTGCCTTCAGGGGAAATTTACGATGAATATCAATGATACTATCGTGGAAATTCAAAAGGGAGAGGGATTGTTCATTTTACCTAAGGAACAGCATTATGGCCTTGGGGAAAGTGAGAATGTCTCTTTTTTATGGCTTCATTTTTTAACGTCTTTACAAGAGATAAAACAGGAGCGAGATGCGCATTGGATCATTGAAAATATTTTACAAGGCAATAGCTTTGATGGATTTTTATTAGAGGAACATTTCCTATGTGCAGATATAGAAGAGCTGACTTTACTTGCACGTCAACTACTACATTATCATGAAGGCGGAGCATTGACACAGAAAATATGCAATTTAATGATGGAGTTGATTTTACAAAAGCTGAGCATCACAAATATTCAAAAGCGGCTTAGAGTCGAAAATCAAAAAGGGCAATCAGGTGTAATCGAAAAGATATGCGATTATATCAGAGCCAATTTATATAAAAACCTTACAGTACAGATGGTAGCTGAATTTTTTGGATATAATTGTGAATATTTTATCCGCATGTTTAAGCAACATACGGGTATGACCCCAAAACAATACATCAGTGAGATGCAAATGGATCGAGCAAAATTTCTTTTAACTACGACCAATGATAAGATCAAAGAGATAGCCCATCAAATAGGAATCGATGATGAAAAGGTGTTTTTAAAACGATTCAAAAAGCAAGAGGGAATCTCTCCGACACAATTTAGGAAAACGTTTACAAAAATCCATTATAATTCAAGATGAATTTTAAGATAAAGCTGGAGATGGTGTCAGAAAATGACACCTTTTGTATGCTTTGGTGCGTTTTTTATGCAAGATTCATAGGATATACTTTAAGTGTAAAGAAAACGGTTACACATCCACAAATGAAAACCGATCCTGTGCAAAACAATCGAAAGGGATATGATGAAAATTGGTTATCTTGCGCCTTCTCATCATACTAGGGTTGTATAAAAATGGTATTAAAAAGACAAGAAAAAGCAGTGAAAAAATCAAGCTTTAAAGTATCAATGAAAAAGTATCGAGGGTTGTATTTGATGTTGATTCTTCCATTGCTATGGTATGTAATTTTCTGTTATCTGCCAATGTTCGGTATCGTGATAGGGTTTCAAAACTATCATCCTGGTGATCCATATCTTATCGGAGCCAATTGGGTTGGATTTAAACATCTACAAGTATTCATGGCTAGCCCATATTTCTTTAGATTGATAAGAAATACGTTTGTTTTGGCATTCTATGGATTATTGTTTGGATTTCCGGCACCTATCGCTTTGGCATTGATATTGAATGAGGTCAGAGTAGAACGATTTAAGAAAACAGTACAAACCATCACCTATCTTCCGCATTTTATATCTATGATCGTTATTTGCGGTATTGTCATAGATCTTACTTCTACAGATGGAGCATTTAACGGATTAAGAGAAATGCTATTTGGTTCTGATCCTATTAATTTCTTAAATGAAACGCAATATTACCGAGCCATTTATGTGATATCGGATATTTGGACCAGAATTGGTTGGGAAAGCATCATTTATCTATCAGCCTTGACTGCAGTAGATCCTACCTTATATGAGGTTGCGGATCTGGATGGTGCTAGTAGGCTTCAAAAAATGTGGTACATCGCCTTACCAACCATACGACCTACCATTACCATTATGTTTATCTTAGCGGTTGGAGGTATCATGGCCAGTAATCTAGATAAAACCATGAACTTGGCAAGGCCGATCACTTATGAGGTCAGTGATAATATATCCTATTATGTTTATCGTAAAGGTGTAGAAGAGTCGCAATTCTCATTCTCAACAGCTGTAGGATTATTTAGTTCTGTGGTTAACTTTGTCTTCTTGGTATCTGCCAACAGCATATCTAAGAAGCTCAGTGATGATGAAAATAGTCTGTTTTAAGGAAGGGAGGCTATTATGTTACCATTCAAAAAGAAAAAAAAGAAAAGAACGACAGAGGATAAGATATTGGACAGTGTCATTGTCATTATTCTGATATTGTTATGTATCGTGACAATTTATCCATTCTGGTATGTCATTGTCATTTCCTTATCCAGCGCTGAGGCAATCGCTAAATCTGGTGGTTTCATGTTATGGCCACAGGGCTTTAATTTAGATGCCTATAAAGCAGTGCTGGCGACTCCAGATGTTTGGATCGGTTTCCGTAATTCTCTGTTTTATGTCACAGTAGGAACAGCGATTTCTGTTACGATGACGATCCTATTAGCATATCCATTATCTAAACATGATTTATGGGGTAGAAAATGGATCATGATCCTCATTACCATTACGATGTTTTTCGGTGGTGGTCTGATACCCAGTTATATCTTAATTTCAAAGATTTTGGATATTGATGGAACAGTTTGGTCCATGTTGATACCTGGTGCTATTTCTACTTATAATATGTTGTTAATGAGAACGTATTTCCAAGGAATACCAAAGGAATTAGAGGAATCGGCTAAGATGGATGGAGCTTCTACCATGAGAATTTTGATTAAAATCATCTTACCATTATCCATACCTTCCATAGCTGTCATTGCATTGTTCTATGCTGTTGATATATGGAATGCTTGGTTTAATGCCAACCTATATCTTTCTCAAAGTAGAGAGTTATGGCCTATGGCACTTTATATGAGAGAAGTTTTGATTCAGGGAAATGTCAATACCGTACAAGCACAAATGACCGGTGCAGCTGGTGGTGCAGTACAGATTGCAAAATCTCTGAAAATGGCAACCACTGTGGTTTCTACAGTACCGATCCTTGTTGTATACCCATTCGTTCAGAAATACTTTACAAAAGGGGTCATGTTAGGTGCTGTCAAGGAATAAAAAAGAAAGGATGAAGAAAATGAATCGATTTATGAAAGTCGCAACTGCATCCGTACTGGCTATGACAATGTTAGCCGGCTGCGGCGGGTCAAAGGACAAAGAAGGCTCTGAGGATGCAACCATCAAGATGTGGACATGGCGTGGTACTGAGGAATTAATGAAAATGGACACCAAAGATATCATGGCGGTACAAAAGCTGTCTGAGGTGACTGGTGTTAAAACAGACTGGTTGAATCCAAGTGATCCTGATACAGAGTTCCAAATGTTGATGACTTCTGGGGAAAACATGCCTGATGCCATGTTCTATAAATACACCCCTCAGGATGTAGTAAACTATGCGGCAAATGGAAACATCATTGATTTATCTCCGTATTTAGACGATATGCCAAACCTGAAAAAGCTATTAGATAATAATCCGAAATTAAAAGCACAGGTAACAAGTGAAGATGGTAAGATCTATTATTTACCATGGATCACAGAAGAAAAATACTATTTCGAAGGTATGATGATGCGTAAAGATTGGTTAGAGGCTGTCAATATGGAAGTACCAACCAATAATGAAGAATTGTATCAAGTATTAAAGGCTCAAAAGGCATTATTCGATGAAGGAAAGCTACCAAACGCAGGGGATAAATTCTATGGTTTAGGTGGATATCCTACTCAGTTAATTAAATTGGCTTATGGTTTTGACACAACCAATGAATTTATGATCGAAGATGGAAAAATTATATATGGACCAACAAGTAATGGTTATCGTGACGCAATGAAATGGTTCTATAAATTAAGCAAGGAAGGCTTGATCGATCCTGATGTATTATCTATGGAACGTGATGTTTATATGCAACACCACACAACAAATACAACTTCAGCATTTGTAGATGGCTATAGTACTTTCCAAGAGGTTGAGGCTACTACAGATATCGAATATGTTCCTGTCGGTTATATGAAAAATGCCGATGGAAAGATCATGGAATACAATTCTACCGCAAAACGTATCGCACAGCCTTATGGATGGGCAATTACCAAAACAGGAGAAAAGAATATCGAGGATATCTGTAAACTGTTTGATTATGCTTACTCTGAAGAAGGACAGACGTTAATGAGTTGGGGTATTGAAGGTGATACTTATGAAGTGAAGGATGGCAAAAAAGTTTATACAGATAAGATCATGAAGGATGCAGAATATTCTGCAGGTATTGCAGTCGCAAAATATGTTAAACCGGATTTCGGATTGACTGATGTCGCAACACAATATGCATTGATTGATGATCGTGGTATGAAGACTTACGATATGTGGGCAAATACTGATGTAACCGGTGCTATGGAACCTACCTTATGGACAACAGATGAGGAAAGTACATTGATTTCTGAAATCTTCACAGACCTAAAAACAGGAGCTGAAGAATATAAAGAAAAATTCATGACAGGAGCAGCTGATCCTAACGATGATAAAGTATGGAAGGAATTCCAATCAAAATTAGAAAGTCTGCGTGTAAAAGAGATTACAGATACCTACAATGCAGCATACCAACGTTTTGCTGAGCGCATTAAATAAAAGAAATAGGCCTCGACAATGAGGCCTGTTTCCATATTAAAGAGGGAACTTATATGAGGAAAGAAAAGATGATCAGACCCTATCCGGGAATGAAAATATATGAAGATGTCAGTTTTCTACCAGGTGTTTATAACTTTTACGGGCAAAAGGGCATTACCATCTGTGCCAGTAATATTACGATTTCAGGCAATGGTTGTGTATTCATTGGTGGAAAAGATAAGTCATGTTCCAGTGATGATTCTCATAAAACAGAATTTTCTTATGGATATGGTGCTATGCTGGATGAGGGCTTAGGTTATCATGGTATTGGAATTTATATGGAGCATGTTCATGATGTCAAAATTGAACATTTGCAGGTACGAGGTTTTGTACAAGGTTTATATATGAAGGATTGTAACTCTTGTGTCATTACAGAGAATGATTTTTCTTATAACTATCATAATCCTGATTGGGGTTGGGAGGAACATATCGATGCAGGTGGTATCGTATTATACAACTCCCATCATAACAAGCTATTTCAGAATAAGGCAGTTCAAGTATGGTCTGCCCTGATATTAAGAAACGCTGATCATAATGAAATAAAAAGAAATGATTTCTCTCATACCTCTAATGTTGGTTTACGTTGCTGGATGGCTTCCTATAATCTGTTTGAAGACAATGATTTTAGCTGGGGCATTCGTAAAGAAGCTAATGAAGTACACGCAAGGGACTCCTCTTGTGTGTTGATAGAATCAGCATCAAATTATAATATCTTTCGACGTAATGATATGCGATATGGTGGAGATGGGTTGTTTATTCGCTCATTAAATAATCTGATGTCTATGTACAATCTATTTGAAGAAAACGATGCTTCTTTTGCGAATAACAATGCAATAGAGGCGTGGGATGCACACAATACGTATCTTCGCAATAAAGCAAATTACTCTTCTTATGGATTCTGGCTTGGTTGTTCAGATCATACGAAACTCATTGAAAATGAAGTGATTGGCAATGGTGTTGTTTTTCAAAATGCTCCTGAGTCTTTTGGGAATGCTGGTATTGCGGTAGTAAATGGCAGCGGTAATGATTTTTACCTAAAGAGTAATTTGATCAAAGACAATCATGGTCCGGGTATCGCTATTCGATATACAAAGCAAACACCAAGTAGGAATTGGATATTAGAAAAGAACACGATCGTGGATAACCAAAATGATGAAAGAGGCTTTTTAGGGTATGGCATTTATATGAAAAATGCAATGAATATCCATCTGATCGATAATATCATACAAAATGAAGCAGAAGCAATTTATCGTGATGAGCATGTCACGATGATTCATGAGCATAGTACAGATACAACGATAAACAAGATTGCTCTTACAAAAAACTGTGTATATACGGAAGTAGGAAAGATGGAGGAATATCAGGCTGAAGGCTTTGATACCTATGCTTATTATTTCGATGATGGTTATATGAGCAAACAAAAAGGATTTCAAAGAACCTTTGATGAACCAGGGCGTTATCGTATGTTTGTAAATGCACAAAGTGTAGGAAGCATAGGGTTATTAGAGGAAAATATTTATGTTAGGGATCAAGGGTTCCTAAGCAAGGAATGGTTAGATCCTGAAGCATGGATCGTCAAAGAAAGAAATCAAAATATCCAACGTATAGAGCATTGTGGAATGCAAGGGTTGGCACTTTGTATGAGAAATCAAAAAAAGAGTAGTTTTACTTGTCAGTTACCTTTGATACATTTAGCGGACTTTGAAGAGCTATCCTTCTTCTACTGTTATCAAAATGACTTCATTGATTGGAATCAAGAGGTACGACTTCATGTTACTCTCTTGGATGAAACAGGAGGACATTTGAGCATTACCAGTAAGGATGCATTGTTTCAAAAACATGCACAAGCAAACAATGAGGCAAAGTATGAATGGGAATATTTAACGATTCCATTACGCTCACATGAGGACTTTCTATTTGAATATAGTGATGATTTTATTGGTGAAGTATATGCAGTATGTATAACGTTTGAGACACCTCAGCCATCAACTGGGCAGTTTTTGTTGGCGGATGCTGTGTGGAAAAAGAAGCGTTCTCCTTCTTATCAGAAGCTGTTGAATGCCAAAGCGCATCAAGTGCCTGTATTAGAAAAACGGATACGGTTTTCTTCTAACTCACAAGACCAATTCGAAATATGGAAAGAACATCCATATCAATATGATTTAAGCAAACGATGGATTTCCGCTTATGATACCACAGAGGAATCCATAACGATAGATGTTTGTGCAGCTTTGCCTGTGGATGGAGTTGATATTGCATTCTATGCGGATGAAGTCACGACCCTCCTCCCTGAAAATATTCATTTTCTCTGTGATGATCAGCTTATTGCGACGCTTCAGCCACAGGCAAATCATGTCAAATTAAGATTTCCACGAAAAAAAGGAAAACGATTCCTTTTAAAAATGGAAAAGCGTATTCATACAGCGATCAGCATATATGATATGCAATTGTTATTGTTAGATGGCGGTCGACCTGTTGAAATCAAGCAAACTCATGAGGAACTGTTTGATCTAGAAAAGGCTATGGTAAAACTAAACAAAGAAACATGGGGAAAGGATGCAAAGGCTCAGCCTTTACATTATCAACTCTATGATATGTCACATGCATCCATTCAAACAGCTACTTGTATTTATGAAAATACATGTCTACCTGAACAAATTCGTTCCGGAAAGGAAACAGAATTATCTTTTCAACAAGTCACATTGAAAAAAGGTACACCTTATGCCTTGTTGTTATATCAGGATGAATTGGCAAATGGTGTACAAGGTGGTAGTTATTATCGTTGGGTAGGAAATGGTATAGCGCCTTTGAACGGGACTTATGGCTATTGGAATGGGGATGAGGTCATTTCAAAAGATATGAATGGATGGGGAGAGTGTTATCTTAAGCTTTATGATGACAAGGATATTTACGATCATTCAACCGAACAAGAAGGTCTGGGGAATCGATTAGGTGTCAAAGGGATGGAGAAGTTATATCAATGCTTTACCATACCAAATACAGCAACATTGTTACAACAAGTTGATTATTTAAGGGATACAGGGCTTCGTATTCATGGAACATTAGAGCTTTCTATCAAATGGAAACAGCCTGAAACATCGCTTCTTCTTTATTTTAAGACCAAGGAGTTTGTGGAGGCGATATTAGATGGAAAACACGTTTCATCAAAGGATGGATTTATGGTGTTGACAAGTGCGACCAGTGGATGGTGTCATGTGACATTGAATGCCATAGAAAACGAGCTATTAATGATTAAGGAATTGGAGGATTATGATGACGGTATATAAATCAAATAAAGTGACTTCATTGGATATTGAATCAATCAGACCTCTTGGATGGTTGAAGGATCAATTGAAGCTACAATTAGAAGGTATTACTTTACATCTGGATGAGAATTGGGGATCGGTCGGTCCATTCTCTGATTGGATCGGAGGAAGTGATAATAGTTGGGAACGTCCCCCTTATTGGCTGGATGGATTGGTTCCTCTCGTTTATCTTTTAGAACATGAAGAAGGTATCGAAAAGGCGAAAAAATGGATCACATGGAGTTTAGATTCACAAAGAGAGAACGGTGACTTTGGACCTACTTATCGTAAGACAGAGTTTGATGATACCTTGTTTTGGCCGAAGTTTGTGATGTTGAAGGCGATGATCAGCTATTATGAGGCTGAAAAGGATGAACGTATCCTTACCTTTATGCTTCGTTATTTCAAGTTTTGTACAACCTTATTGGATCATTATGAGATGGATGGTTGGGCCCAAGCAAGAGCAGGTGATTTTGCTTATACCATTTATTGGTTGTATGAGCATACAAAGGAAGCATTCTTATTAGAGCTTGTGGATAAAGTAAATCGTCAAGCATTAGATTGGACAACATTCTTTGAAAATCTGCCTTTTACACATCCGACCAAATATTATTATGATTGGCATTTGGTAGATGAGAATGTTTCTCGCTGGCATCTGTATGATGTCATGAAATATCATGCGACGCATATCGTTAATGTGACGATGGGATTAAAGCAACCTTTAATGGAATATAAACGTAGCAAGGATACTCGTTATTTAGATGCGATTTATACAGGAATCAAATCTTTACAGAAGTATCATGGACAAGTCAGCGGCATCTTTTCAGGTGATGAACATTTAAGTGGATTAAAACCTACCCAAGGAAGTGAATTATGTTCTGTCGTAGAGCTGTTGTTCTCTTTACAACTCATTTACGAAGTTAGCAAAGATGTTAGATTTTTAGATTTATTAGAGCGTGTCGCATATAACGCCTTACCGGCAACCATTAGTGAGGATTTTAAGGCACATCAATATGATCAACAAGCAAATCAGATTTTGGTATCTCAGGCAAAGAGAGAATGGTATAACAATGGAGATCGTGCCAACTTATTCGGATTTGAACCGAATTTTGGATGTTGTTTGGCAAATATGCATCAAGGATGGCCAAAACTTGTGAAAACTGCGATTTTCTTAGATCAAGATACAGTGGTGGCAGGAGCTTATATGCCAATGCAAGCAACCCTACAGTTACATGATACAAAGGTAGTCATAGAAGAGGAAACGTGTTATCCATTCCATGAGGATATATTCTTCCATTTGCATAGTGATAAACCGATAACCCTTCCTATACAGTTTAGAATACCTGCATGGTGTAAACAGCCAAAACTATATATGGATGATGAAGTGTTATCTGTTCAACAAGAGGATGGTTATTTGTGTGTCAGTCTAACCTTAGACACAGATATGGATCTACGACTTCATCTGCCTATGGAAGTGACGCTTTGTACAGAGTGGTATCATCATGGTTTGACAATAGAACGAGGACCAATTGTATTTGCATTGAATATCAAAGAAGAGTATCAGGCGTTAGCACATGGTAATCCTGCGTATCCGGATTATGAA
Source organism: Hoskinsella mucinilytica (assembly GCF_045223415.1). Taxonomy (NCBI): domain Bacteria; kingdom Bacillati; phylum Bacillota; class Erysipelotrichia; order Erysipelotrichales; family Erysipelotrichaceae; genus Hoskinsella; species Hoskinsella mucinilytica. Next base: position 32,972 of record NZ_JBEQZJ010000021.1, read on the forward strand.
ATATATCCGAAAAGTCCTTGGAATTATGCAATCGATGCATCAAAGGACATACGAGTTCAGATCGAAGAAAATAGAATGCCACAGATTTTCAGTAAGCAGTATCCATTGGTAAAATTGTATGCAAAGGCGATTCGATTACCAATGTGGCAGATGGAACAGAATTCTGCCGGAGATTTACCGATATCCCCTGTAAAGGAACAGGGTGATCTTGAGGAGATTGAGTTGATTCCCTATGGCTGTAGTAAGCTAAGAATCTCTTTATTTCCTTGGAAGTAATTACAGGCATGTGCAGATTTTAAATCTGCACGTTGCCTATCATAAAGGAGCAATACGATGATGAAAAAAATCATAGCGATCATAAGTGTTCTTCTGATCATCTGTGCAATCTCCATGTATTTCACAGACGATCAGACACAAGAACCATCACAAAATGATTTACGAATCTGGTTTCCAAGCGGATACGAAATCATGAAAAAGGTAGATATGAACGATATTGAGATTATTTCCGAATTGGAAAAAAGACTTGATATACCTTTGTATTATAAAAGTGTCAGCGGTGACATCGCAAGCTTATTTCAAACACAAATGAGTGATCTATCAGATGTAGATTTATTGTATTACACCTTTGATCAAGCGCAAATTACATCCGCATTATATAATGATTTATTCATGGATTATACTGCATATCTTGATAAACTACCACATCTAGTGGAACAGTTTGAAAAGCATCCAGAGTTATACCAAAAAGCATGTCCTAACAATCAATGTGTGGTATTTCCTGCCACCAAGGAACATGCCTTCTCTAACTTGGTCATTGCGTATCGAAGTGATTGGGCGAAACAAGTAGGCTATGAGCAAATCACAAACTTAACCGAGCTTCAGGATATGTTAACCAAAGAAAGAAGCTTATTTGAAAAGAAAGAGCTGAAACAGCAAGGAACCTATTTCCTTGGCTTATCCTCTTATCGTTCCTATATTAACAGTTTTATGCGTTTATTTGAAACAAGTGACGTAACGTATAAGGAAAAAGATGAGTTGGTATATGGACCTATTACAGAAGGATATCGAGAGTATTTAAGCTATCTGAAAGGCTTATATCAACAGGAACTACTAGATCCTAGATTGTATGAAACATCAGAAACAGACATGGAAAAATTCTTTCTGAATTCACAATGTAGTGCTATTTTAACAACCTATGATCATGCGAAGCAACTTCAAGCGTTTAGCGTGGTCAATGGTGATGATATTCCCTTATCTTATGTGAGCATGGAACAGCTTTATCAACAAAAAGATAGTTATCGTAAAGAAGATCGCCGTTACCAAGTTCTTGATTTTGGTTATGTCATCAAAGCCGGGTTAAGTGAAGAAAAGCGAAATCAAGCGTTAGCTTATATCGATTATTTGTATAGTGAGGAAGGTATGGAGCTGACAAATTTTGGGATCAAGGATGTTCACTATGAGGAAACTGCATATGGAAAACGTTATTTATCGAAAATAACAGAGGGAAATACTTATTATCCGATTGCGATTTCTTCCTATGTCAAACAAGATTTATTACGTATCGATGCATCAAGTGATTTCACCATGTTGGATGAAGAAATACAACAGCAAATTGATATGGATCACGCTTTTATTGACCATAGTGTGGAAAACCCAGATGGCTATATTTCAGAAGACAAGCAAGAGCTTATGAGCAACATACAAGTGAGTTTAGAAACATTTGTACAAGAAACCAGTATGAAGTTTATCTTTCGAGATGTTGATCCTAACGATGATGAGGATTGGAAAGACTATGTAAATGGTTTGTATCATATGGGCTTAAAGGAATATATGGAAATTCAAGAAAGTGCAATGCAAAAAAGGAATGGAGCAAAGTGAAATGAGAAAAATCATGTTGAATGGGGAATGGGAGGTTTGTTTTGAGGATCAAAAGCTTAAGGTACAAGTACCTGGAGTGTTAGAAAAATATCTGGAAAAAAAAGATATATGCACAAGCTTTCATTATCATAAAGAATTTGAGTTAGAAAAAGATACGCATAAGTATTATATACTTGGAATGGATGGAATCAGTTGTGCGGCAAAAGTGATATTGAATGGTCAAGAAATCAAAAAAGTAGAAGGAATATGGACGCCTCATCATATGGATATCAATGATGTGTTGAAACATGGGAAAAATCATTTAGAAATCATTGTGGAAAAACCAAGTTTTGATAAAGCAGATCCTTATTATTATCGTAGTGTTCTTTTTGGTTTTATTCCTGATGTTTTATATCCTTTCAGTGGCATTTATAAAGATATTTATATTATGGAGAAAGCACCACTTCATTTTGAAGAGCTACAGCTAAATTTTGATTATGATAATGAGATATTGGTTGTAAAGAGTAGGGTGAATCTTGCTGATTGTGTCATCAAAATCCAAATAGGTCAAGATCCTATCATGGTATTTCCATATACATCTGAGTTATATATTCCATTGCATGATATTCATGTTTGGAGCTTAAAAGATCCATTCTTATATGAAATAGGTGTCAGTCTTTGGAAAGAGGATGTGTGCTATGAAACACAACGTAAAACATTAGGCTTTCGTACCATAAAAAAATGTGGAGATAAAATTTTATTAAATGGTGAACCGGCTTATTTCAGAGGAATCTTGCATTGGGGATATTATCCTGAGCATCATCAAGTGATTCCTGATATACAAACCGTAAAAAAAGAGCTGTTGGCGATACGAGAACAGGGATTCAATGCGGTGAAATTCTGTTTATTCCTGCCACCTCAATATTACTATGATCTTTGTGATGAACTTGGTATTCTTGTATGGCAAGAGCTTCCATTATGGCTACCATATGATAATGGATATCTCTTTCCACGAATTGCTAAACAATATCCACAAATGATGAATAGTATCGCCCACCATCCTTCGTTGTTTATGATAAGTATCGGTTGTGAATTAGACGCAACCATTCCTAAAGAAACTTTAGATGGCTTATATGAGCAGATCACAAAGACCAATACCCAAGCAATTGTTTGTGACAATTCAGGTAGTGGAGAATGCTATGAGGGAGCGCTACATTCAGAAAGTGATATTTATGATTATCATTTTTACGGAGAAATTCATCATATGCAACAACTGATTCATGAATTCAAGCACGCAAGTCGTAAGCCGAAACCATGGTTTTTTGGGGAATTCAATGATATGGATACTTTCCGTAATTTACGTTTTGTAAAATCTAAAAGTGATGAAGAGTTATATTGGGCAAGTCCTGATCCTAGTGTGAATCTATTACGATATGTACATGCCAATGCAGTCAGTGATATGCCAATCTATCATTATGAAAAGATCGTAAAGGAAAATGATATAGAAAAAGATATGGAACAGCTTATCGTATGTGCAAATCAAAAGGCATATGATGTAAGAAAATATAACCTAGAAACAACAAGAAGAAATGATGTTATGGGATATAGTATTACTGCAATACGTGATGTTCCTATTACAAGTTGTGGGATTTTCGATGATTTTAATCAAAAGAAATGGAGCGATGCATCCATGACAGCAATCAATGGGGATGTTGTCATTTCCATGGCTGCGCCATTGAAACGAAAATGGCATCATGGTGCTGATGTGTTTGAAACCTTAGATGAATATAACTTTTATGAGGATAGCAAACTTACCAATCGGATCTTTGTGTCAAATCATACTGCCCAAAGTGGTAAGGGTTGCTTGAGCATTAGCTTAATTGGGGCAGAATATTCTTATCAAAAGGAAGAAATCATTCAGCTATCCGCATATCAAAGTCAAGAAGTTGCGTCATTAGACATATTGCTTCCTAAGGTGAAGCATGCACTCAGAATGAGCTTAGTTATGAAACTTGAATATGATGCTGAACTTATCAGTAGCAACCATTGGGATATTTGGGTTTATCCAAAGAAAGATGTTCAAGTACAGCTCTTTGATCCTACCAATTGCTTAGATGGTATTGATGATGTTATGCAGGTAAAAAGGATTCATGAGCTAGATGAAATCAATCAACCTGTTTTGGTTACGACCGTATTGACGAACGCTATGATAACACAGCTTCCTAAGCGATGCTCCATCGTATATTTACAAAGCGGTGAGGGTTATTTTCCAATTCAAAGAGAGCCGTTTTGGAGAGAATGTGTACGTCTGATTTCACCTAATAGCTTCCTTGATTCTCTTGCCGGCAAAGGCTATGATTCTTTACAATTTGTATCATTAGCATCAGATGTGAATATTGCTCCTTGTGACATTCTTAAAAAAACAACGGATTATGAGCGGATCATGTCGAGAATAGATAATCGAAGATTTCATCGAAGTGAATGTATTTTTCGTTTTAAACAATGTCAGCATTCCATTCTCGTATGTACATTGAACTTTCAAAAATCTTCCGGAACTCAAGCAAGAAGTTTTGCGGAAAATATTGTTGCACAGAATCTTTTAAAAGCAATGGTGCAAGAACAGGAGAAGCAAATATGATAATGACAAAAGAAAGCTTTTGTAAAGAAGAACTCAAACAACAAGAAGGAGCATATACCATAGGAAATGGATATATGCATATCAGAGGATCACTTGACTTTGATCTTCCCTTTGCGCCTCAAAACGATACCTTTTGGCGGTTACCTGCAAATGTAACCATTGAAGAAGCGGCGCACCCATATTCAAAATGGGGCGTTTATATACCCGGAATTGTTGGCAAACATCCACTATTGAATGAAGAAATGGTCAATTTACCTTATTTATGTGGTATATCACTTTCGATAAATGGGATGGCTTACAGCTTTAGTGAAGAAACGATAACTGAATTTAAGCAGATATTTCATATGGATACTTCTAGTTATGAATATGAATTTACCATTCAACATGAATCAGGTGATATTCACCTTCATGTTACACGTTGTTGTGATTGGAATGATCCTCATGCGATGATTCAGAATATCACGATCAAGGCGGATCCGTCTATACGATTGAAAGTTTCTTGTTTTATTGATATGGATGTTACTACAAATGGCTATCATCATTTGATGCATCGTCAATCAAATGTCCATGATAATACGATGGAAGTGATGGTAACAACTGATTTACAAAATGTGGTAGCAATAGCACAACAACTTCATACCAATGCAAGAGTGGTAGGAAACATACAAAAGGAACAACGAATCGCAATCATAGTAGAAGGTAATCGTGAATTAAACATAGAAAGAGTAAGTAGTGTATGGACCAGTCTAGATGATGAACATCCTGATATCATTGCACGGAAGCATTTAAACACCATTGCAACATATCCATATTCTCTTGATGCTCACTTGAATCTTTTGCAAAAACAATGGAAGCTTCATCGAGTGGTCATTGAAGGTGATGATCAAGCACAACTTGCAATGGATTTTTCGCTGTATCACTTGATGCGTAGCAAGTCCATATATGATACGGTGGCCATAGATGCTAAGGGAGCTGCGGGAGAAGCTTATTTTGGACATTATTTTTGGGATACGGAAATCTATCTTTTACCCTTCTTCTTATATACAGAGCCCAAAAAGGCAAAGGATCTTTTGATGTTTCGTGTACATACCTTACATTCGGCGATGGAAAATGCAAAGGCTTATGGTTATCAAGGAGCAAAATATCCATGGGAATCCAGTATTAGTGGGAAGGAACAATGCCCTAATTGGCAATATAAAGATCATGAAATTCATGTATCCTTTGATATCGTTTATGCTATGCAAGAATATTATGCCATTACACAAGATGAAGAAACTTGTAAAACATCCTTTTTTCCTGTCGTAGAACAGGTCGCAAAATTTGCTTTATCTCGCTGTTATCAAGACGTAGATGGAAGTGTTCACTACCATGGTGTCATGGGGCCGGATGAATATATCATGTTTTGTCATGACAACTATTATACCAATTATATGGCTGCCTATAGCATGCAAGTATATTTGGATTGGTGTCATGCGTTTGATAAGCCTTGTGAGGATAAACGGTATCAATATGTAATAGAGCATATCCATTTACCACAAAAAAAGGGTATCTTCCAACAATGTGAAGACTTTGATACCTTTGAAGATATCGATTTTGATAAAGTGTGGAAAGATCGTTCTAAACCCTTTGGTGCACAAATATCCCAAGAACATAACTATCGTTGTAAGGCCTTAAAACAAGCAGATACCTTAGCGTTATTTTACTTGTTTGATGGGTTTGATCAAACAAAGCTGAAAGCGAATATGGACTATTATCTACCGATAACAACACATGATTCCTCTCTTAGCTATGTCATCCATGCCATTTTATTCACTCGAATACATGAGATAGATAAAGCTTATGCTATGTTTGAAAAAGCGTGTGCGATTGATTTTTCAAATATGGGGGCGAGTGAAGGAATTCATATCGCAAATGCCGGTGGACTATGGCAAGCTGTCATTTTCGGTTTTGCGGGTTTACAAAACCTTATGTGGCATCGTGATATCAGTGTAAAACCAAAATTACCTAAACATTGGAAAAGCATTCAATTTCAACTTGTCATCAAGGAACAAGTCTATGAAATTAAGGTAACAAAAGAACAGGTTCATATAACTAGGAAGGAGCATTCTTATGCTTAGTCAAAAAAGAAAGCGAGTCACTCGCTCCATAAGTGCAGAAAATCCTACTGGCGCCAAAAATGAAGGAGCAAAAGCAATCCATGGACCAGGTGAAGCGTGTGCCAAACGATTGGGGCCGGGATGGAAAATCAGCCCTTGTTTGAAAATTGCCGGGAAACAGACGGTTGAGATTGCGAATATCGATGGACCCGGTGTTATCAAAAGTATTTGGATGACACATTCTCATATAGCACGCTTTTTGATCATTCGAATGTATTGGGAGCGAGAAGATATTCCTGCAGTAGAAGTGCCACTGGGAGATTTCTTTGCGAATGCCTGGGGCAAATATTATCAAAATGCATCTTTGATGATGCAAGTGAATCCTGGATATGGTTTATGCAGTTATTTTGCGATGCCCTTTTATGAACATTGTAAGATCACCATTGAAAACTTACAAGAGGAAGAGGTTACCTTCTTTTATCAAATAAATTATGAATGTGGAGAACTAGAAGAAGATCAATACTATTTTCATGCATATTATCATCGCTCGCATCCCTTGGAATATAAAAAGACACATATGCTATTGCCTAAGATATCAGGTAGCGGACATTATGTAGGAACAAGCATGTTTTGGCAACTCAACAGCAATCAATGGTGGGGAGAAGGTGAAATCAAATTTTATATCGATGGTGATAGTTACCCTAGCATTTGCGGAACTGGCACGGAGGATTACTTTTTAGGTGCATGGAACTTTGAACATCCTGATACAAGAAGATATGAAAATTTTACCTCTCCTTATGCGGGAATTCATGTGTTTGAACCTGATGGTGTATATCAAGCAAATACAAGATTTCAACTATATCGTTGGCATGTACAAGATCCTATTCGATTTGATCAAGATCTATGGGTAGAGATTCAAGCACTTGGTTGGCGAAATGGTTTTAAAGAATATCTTCCATTACAGGATGATATTGCCAGTGTAACCTATTGGTATCAAGCAGAAGCAAAAGGTACCTTACGTTTAGAGGATGATCAGGAAAGGCTGGAAATCGTATGATGCATAAAATGAGTTTTAAAAATGAAAAAATATTTGTGTTAAGCATCGATTTATTGATACTTACCGTTTTTCTCAGTATCACATATGTATTATTTGAATATCCTCATGTCTTTCCTTATTTCAAGGAACTGGAAACAGCTAAAGAAATCATCGATCCACAAAAATATATGGTCGCAATGGATGCCCTAAATCAAAAATTCGATTATGTCGTATTTGAGGTTGCGCTGGCTTATTTCTTATATGAATCGCTGTCTTTGATCTTATTCAGACAAACTGTTGGAAGAAGGTTATTTCATCAAAAGGTATATTTAGATTTTGATTCTAAGTATGATGTATTGTTACGTATAGCAATTCTTCCGGTACGAACATTGGTTAAGATCCTCAGTGTGTTATGGGTTCTTCCAGTCATCATCATCGGTGCTTTGTTTCTACTTGGAAAAAAAGACAGAACCTTATTGGATACCATATTCTTAACAGAAACAAGAAGAGAGGTGAAGGAACATGGATGAATGGAAGCTTGCTGTATTTGATTTGGATGGAGTATTAACGGATACCGCAAACTATCATTTTCTAGCATGGAAACAGACAATGGAGATGCGGGGAATACCAGTAGATGATGAAGTTAATGAACTTGTGAAGGGAATCAGTAGGGCAGATAGTTTATCTCTCATCTTAAAGCGTGCTCATATCCCCTTACAACATGAGGTATTTGAAGAGCTGCTTATCAAAAAGAATGAAACGTATCAAACAATGATCAAACAGCTTACGCAAAAAGATGTTTTGCCAGGCATCCTTGATTTTCTCGAAGAATTAAGAAAACAGGAGATTTGCTGCGTGGTAGCAAGTGCATCTAAAAGTGCTGAGATGATACTACAACAATTAGGAATACGCTCTTATTTCAAGGGAGTGGTAGATCCTGCAAGTATAAACAAAGGTAAACCTGCTCCCGATATCTTCATAAGGGCATGTGAAATGGTACAGATACCGATAAAAAATGCAATCGGCTTTGAAGATGCAAGAGCTGGTATACAAGCGATACGCCAAGCAGGAATGAAGGCTGTAGGCATCGGACAAGCTTATCTGAAAGAAGAACATCCGGATTGTTATTATCCATCCACTGCTTGTTTGCATATGGAGGATATCATACATACGATAAGGGAGGGACAATGATGATATTGATATTTGTGATTCTATTTCTACCAGCAATCTTATCCCTAGTACTTTATTTTTATATCAATCGTGATATACAACGCTATCGAAGGATTCCCGGCTTTTCATCATCATGTTTTCAAATACCCGAACAAGAGCTAAGGGAAGGGTTTGGTAAACCTGTCATGATGGATATCGTGAAATTGTCCTTATTTGCGTCAATTTTCTTATTTCTATTCCTTTTATATACGAATATATTTTTGTTTTTGATTGAAATCGTGATATTGATCTTACTTGGAAGCTATTTTCAAAATCGAGCAAATGAACGTTTGAATGAGCTGTGTGAGAGATATCATGTAGAAAGAGGTATGACATGATAACAATACAACCCGATCACATCATGAAAGATGGTGTCCAACAACCATTATTTTCTAGTGAACTTCATTATTTTAGAATACCGAAAAAGAATTGGGAAGCGCTCATAGATGCTACATTGGAAATGGGAAATCATTGCATCGCCTTTTATGTTCCTTGGTATGTTCATGAAGTGGAAGATGGTGTTTTCGATTTTGATGGAAGCTATGGAGAAGAATGTGATCTAATAAGTTGGTTAGAACTTTTACATAAAAAAAAGGTTGAAGTTATACTTAGACCAGGTCCTTATATTTATGCAGAAATGAAAAATTTAGGTTTACCGCAATGGCTAATAGAAAAACACCCAGAGGCAAGGATCATGGAGTATCGCAATCATGAGCTAGTATATCTTCCTCATGGCTTTGCGTTCGCACATAATAATCCACTGTTTCTTCATTATGTGAAAAGGTGGTTGAAGAAGGTTATTGAAGTATGCCGTCCTTACATAGGCAAACAACAAATGATTTCTATGATTCAGTTATGTAATGAAATTCCCGGTGTAGATATTGATGACATGAATCCAATGACCTTACAACTACAGAATAAAGAGAGTCCATTTTTCCAGTTCTATGAAAAACGATATCAAACCATCGCTTGTTTTAATGAAACCTATCATACCACCTATCAAAGCTTTCAAGAAATCAGACCATGGGAAATGAAAAAGGAAGCTCTTCGTTATCAAAAGGATCATCTTGCTTATTATTATGAGGATTATTATGTTCGCTATTTCCAAACCTTAAAACAAATTTACGAAGAAGCGGGGATCAAAGATGTAACCTATCTTCATAATGCCTATAATCCAAGGGCAATCAGTTTACATTTGGGAATTAAAAAACAATTACCTGATTTATATTATGGCATTGATAACTATTTTTCATTACGTAGTATATTTGATGAACGCAGTGCAGCTTATTATTGTGAATTTGCGCCAGGTTTTGCGAAGGCTGCATTTCATCATGCTCCTTTTGTTTTGGAACATGAATCAGGTTATTGGTTAGATACACCTAAGGTTTATGGCAAAGATTTGTATCTATTTACGATTTGGTCATTTTTAGGTGGGTTCAAAGGATGTAACCTATATTTAGGGCATGAGGGCATGAATAAGCCTAAAATGGGAATGCTAGCGACAACTCATGAATGGCAGGCTCCTATTCGTATGGATGGATCAAAAAAGAAAAGCTTTTATGACCTAAAAGCTGCGTATACATGTATTGAACAGGATGATATGATCCAACTTGGAGAAACCTGTTATGATATAGCCTATTCCTTTCCATTTCGAAGTGGTCTGATTTGGGAAAAAGTTAGTGAACAAAGTGAACAAATGTTTTATTATCTTTATAAGTGTTGTCTTCATCCAAGGATCATTGACTTTGATCATGAAGGTTGTACACAGGATACTTTATTGTATTTAAGTGATTCTTGTATGGAAGAACAGGTACAGGAGAACTTACTTCAATATGTGGCAAATGGGAATACTTTGATCCTATGTGGAGAACTTCCAAAACGCAATCAAAGGTTACAGCCATGTAGTAAATTGATGGAAGAGTTGAACATACAAGAGGAGCACCATGAAGAATATGATTGTTGGGGACAGAAGATTCGATTAAAGACAAGTGGTGAGGAAATTTTACAGGATGCTTATTCGATTGCGGACTTTAAAGTTGGTCGAGAGCATCAGATTCTTGCGGATTGTGAGAATGGAACATCAGCATTGGTAAAAATTCCTTATGGAAAAGGATGTTGTTATTTATTATCAGGAGCAATCCGTTATCAGATGAAGTCACAGACACATTTAATGGATGTCATCTTGAAAGATATGGGAAAATCAAAACAATATGAAAGTGATGCTTTTCGTGTCATAAGTAAGAAATACCAAGGACGAACAAAGACCTATGTGTTGAATCCACATCCTTTTGAAATGGAGGAAACCATCCTATTACATGGAAGGAAATTACAAATGAAGTTGTCTGCTTATGAATATAAGGTGATACTATGAAAAAGAATGGAATATTACATAGTGAGATCTCTTGTGTCATCTCAAAAATGGGACATTATGATGAAATAGCAATCGCAGATTGTGGATTGCCGATCCCCGATGGTGTAAAGCGAATTGATCTGGCATTGGCATATCAAAAACCTGGTTTCCTTGAAACTCTGGATGTCTTTCTTCAAGATTTTCATTATGAGTATGTGATATTAGCCGAAGAAATCAAAGAAAATGGTGAATTTCTACAGGCGATTGAAACAAGAATTGGTAAAGAAAATATCAAATATGTATCACATGATGCATTGAAAAAAGAGACAGCTTCCTGTAAGGCAGTCATACGAACCGGGGAAATCATACCTTATGCCAATATGATTTTAGTTTCCGGGGTCATCTTTTAGGGTGTATGATGAAACATTCGATATATTATTGTCTGTGTAATCATTGGACAGAAAGTGGCATAGGTTATGCATTTCCAAAAGGATGGTATCAAAAGCATTGGTATGATCAATGTTTCTCTAGTATTTATACGATAGAAACCACTCTGGATGCGGCAGATAAGTATCCGGGATTAAAGGTATGTATGGAGTTAGATAGCTACACTTATGAAGCAGTAAAGAAAGTAGCACCGGCTACCATACAACGATTAAAGAACTATATCAAAGAAGGCAAGGCAGCCGTTGAAGGTGGAACCTATGGTCAGCCTTTAGGACAGGACTATAGTGGGGAAAGTAATATCGCACACTTAGTGTATGGGCGAAGCATCATTCATGATCTACTTGACTATGATCTCAAGACTTTCTTAGTGGAAGAACAATGGTTTCATCCTCAGCTTCCTCAGTTGTTAAAACAAAGTGGCTTTGCTTATGCTTCCTTACAATGTCAAAACTCCGGGCAGGTGTTTCCTATGGAAGAAACAAAGTTTTTATGGAAAGGAATCGATGGTACGACAATAGAAAGTCTTCCTGCTAATCGTAATATGGTTAGTTGTGTAAAACAATATGGTGGTTATGAATATCTATGGGAACATTTAAAGAAACAAGAAGCCCCATTGTTATTTCAATGGGTAGAAGTTTGGGTACCGGGTATGGATTGGGGAGCGAGCATCAAACCATTTGAAGCGGCAATTCAAGATGTCTTTCAACATGGAGCAAAAAGCGTATCTTTACAGGAATATTTTGAATATACCAAAAACCTTCCAATGAAAACAGTATTCCTTCCATTAGAAGAAAGTCATTATGGTAATGATTGGTATCAAGATGGAGGATGGGGCTTTGATGGTGATCGTATCATTTATGAGAATAAGCAGTGTGAAAATTTACTCTTGGCATATGAGGCTAAACGCTACTATGAACATGTTATGGAGGATGATACAAGAGATTCCTATTGGAAACAATTGATGATTCTTCAAAATCATGATGTCTCGGTTGCACGAGGCTATCGTGCTGTAGATCAAGATGGTGTAGTGAGTGATGCGAATTCGCTTTTTCTTAAAGCGTTACGAAAAATGAAAAAAGAATTACAAGCAAGTTGTTTTCAACAGGACACTTCGTTAAAGTTGATGTCTTATCTTGGAGTTGAAGGTGGTAAAACATATGCATTGCCATTGATATCGAAAACACTTCATGTATATGATGAAACACACCAAGAGCTTATGGTTTCTATGGATGAGGCACATCAAATCATGTATGTTCATGTTATGATGTTACCATATCAAGCAACAACCTTGTTATTTGAAAACAAAGAGGAACACAAACAACGTTATCATGAAGGACATCATATTAGATTTGAGCATATCAGTATGACCTATGAACAAGGTTGGTGCATTCATATAAAAGATCATCGTAGTGATATCGGGATTCGTTATAAAGCATTCAGTGGAAGCATTGGTAAGCGTAACGAACATGATGATCATTTTCATGCCTTATCTAGCGCACATCGTCAATTCACTTTTGCTTTTGATGGGTATAAGCATTGTGCAGATCAATGTAGCGAAATGCATGTAAAGTTAAAGCATATCATAGAGGATGATTTATTTATAACAATGACCTTATCGTGTGATCTTTTGACATTACATACTACGGATGTTCCGGTGGCTTTTGCGATTAGTGAAGTGAAATTAAACAAGGCTAGCAAAGAGATTACAGCACGATCTTATTTATATTGTGGTGTGTATCTAAATATGGATGCTTATGCATCCTTCACCTATGATATGAAGGAAAGTGAGATTTATCGTAATTATCCTTTTGGCGAGGAATTAACTAAATTAAAGGCATTTTATGCATTGGATTATGTTCGTGTCAATCATAAAACAGTAGGTTTCACCATTATGAATCATGGCAATCAAAGAGTCTTTCATGAAGGACAAGAACTACGTTTTAAACTGTCAAAAGGTAAAATGTTGTATGATTATGAATTCTGTTTTAGTATCAGCTTTGAAACAAAAAATGCATTAGAATCCATGCGATTTATCAGAAAACAACAACAAATGCCTCTTTGTGTGACAGATGAGAAAAGAATCAAAATCGAAGCGGCTGAACTATTGACCTCTTCTATATTTCGAACACAACAAGCGGATCATTATCGTTTTGTAAATTATAGTGATCATGAGGTTGTAAGCAATATCACGTTGCCACAATACTATTCTTCCATCGCTATTTGTGATTTCTTAGATCATCCATTACGTTTTATTGTACAACAACAAGATCGATCTATCCGTTTACATGTTCAGCCAATGGAAATCATAACGGTGGTATGCCATGAGTGAGCGAATGCATTTATGGATACCAACAGAAGCATCTTTACCATTGTATGAAAAATTGATGAGAATCTTTTGTCAACGGTATGATGTTATTGTGGAAATCACAGATATCCCTTACACATATTATTGGAAAACACTGACAACGGCTTTGGCTAGAGGCGAAGGTCCAGACTTATTCTTTATGCATAATGAGCACATGGAAGAATTAAAACCTTATCGTGCACCATACGAATTTACTTATTTACAAGAAAAACATCTAAAAGCATGTTATCCGATATCCAGTGATCAAAGGTATCATTATGATTTTGCGTATCTGACCTCCTTATTGTATTTACAAAAAGAGGTTTGCATACAGGCGACAAACTGGAAGGATGGGATACAACAACTGAAGCAACAAAGTACTAGTAGCTTTGATTTTGGTTGTTCCATCAATTTAGATGCGGCAGCAGCATTTTATACGATGGTAGCTTTACAACATCAAGAATATGAAGCCAAAGAAAAAAAGTATCTAAAGCATGGCTTCAACATTTGTTTCAAGAGCTAAAGGTATATGATCCCAATCAAGATTGTAAAAGGGCATTCCTATCAAAGGAAATCACCATGGTATATAGTTGGGGCTGGTTTGCGGGATATTTAGATGATGCACAGATAACATATCAGGTCTTACCATTACTCCACGAGGAAGATAGTATCTACTATGATCGAAGAAATACCAAAAGTTCTTGTAGCATCAATATGGCATCTAAACATAAAGCGTTGGCAAATCGATTTGTGTTTGAATTTTTAAGCGATTTAGAAATGCAAAAGCTATTTTGTCTTACCAGAAAGGTAGTTCCTTTACATCGAGAATTACAAAAGGATATAGACCTACTTCAGGATCCTGTACTTAGGGCACAAAAGATGATACTTTCTCATACATTGTTTCCTCAGAAGCCACAAAGTGAAGCTGAAATCAAGATAGCGCAACAACAGCTTCGTAAAATTTATGAAGTTAAGTAAGAAGGAATATCTATTGTTGGTGGCATCTGCAATCTTTGCATGTGCCATCACGATTGCGAATGTATTTTCAAATGTATATTTATTCAGCTATTGTAATTCCCTACAGATAATGGCGTTATATTCTGCCTGTAAGTGTTTATTCATGTTCTTTGCATTTTTCCTTTTTTCCAAGATCAGATTCAATGCTTTAAGAAGCATGAAGGTGGGGCTATGCTTTTTGATCGTTACCTTTTGTATCATTTTACTGTTACATGATACTTTTGTACATATTGCCATGTTGTACTTGGTTGGATGTTTATGGGGATTTGGTGAAGGTGGTTTTTATCTCTCCATGAATACGATGAATCAACTTGTGACAAAAAAAGAAACCAGGATGAAATATGTTGGCTTTAATGGGGCAATCAATGCCTTTGTTGCAGTACTTTCACCTTTATTGGCAAGTCTTTGTGTAATTGTGATGAAGGATGATTTGAAAGGCTACTTATTATCCTTTCAATTTGTTGTGGTACTCTTTTTATTGTTGCTATATGTGCTTCGATATTTAAATATCGAAGATCTGAATCCTGAGAAACAAAGCTATTTGAAAATCTATCGAGAAAGCAAAAAGGAAACATCATGGCGATTTATATCCATGATCAATTTTCTTCAAGGATTTCGAGAATCTTTATCCTTATGTGTAACAGGGCTTCTAGTTTTTCAAATGATGAGTGATCATAGTACATGGTATGCTCTTGTATTAGCAGGTTTTTCTGTCGTAGCGATCTTATCCAATATGGTCCTTTCAAAATGGATGAATACGGAAAAAAGAAGGAAGCTGTTTTTTATCGGAAATCTCGGTATGTTGTTTTCCGGTATGATTTTGGTTTTATCCAGTAGTTTTGAAAATGCAATATTACACGGGATCACACATAATTTGTTTGTACCTTTTGTCAGTATGCCCATCATGTTTGATACGATGAATGTACTTCAAGACAGTATCGCAAAACATCAATTTGAAGTACGTATGGTTTTACGAGAATTTTACCTTGAGGCAGGACGTATTTTAGGTCTGATCGTTTATGCCACATGTAACTTATTTGGAAAACAGGATGATCTATTATCCTTCATGATCATTTATGGAAGCAGTATCGTACTCTTGTGGTACGTCAAACATAAACAAGGAATTATGAATCAATATCAATAAGAAAGAGGGTGGTATCATGAAGGTAACGATCCATGATGTGGCACTGAAGGCAAAGGTCAGTATCGCAACTGTATCAAGGGTGGTGTCCAACAATGATCACGTAAGAAAGGATACTCGTTTGAGAGTAGAAAAAGCCATTGAGGAATTGCAATATATCCCCAATGCTGCTGCTAGAGAATTAAATAAAAAAGAAAGCAGTACGATAGGTGTCATTGTACCATCAATCGGAAATATGTTTTTTACAGATGTCATCAGTGGTATTGAAAATGATTGTAAGCATCATGGCTATTCTTTATTTTTATGTGTATGTGATCATGACGCAGCATTAGAAAGAAAACAAATTTATGATATGATGTCACGTAATGTTGCAGGAATTATTGTCGTAGATGCCAATC
Source organism: Hoskinsella mucinilytica (assembly GCF_045223415.1). Classification (NCBI taxonomy): domain Bacteria; kingdom Bacillati; phylum Bacillota; class Erysipelotrichia; order Erysipelotrichales; family Erysipelotrichaceae; genus Hoskinsella; species Hoskinsella mucinilytica. The sequence goes on from NZ_JBEQZJ010000021.1 coordinate 49,505, forward strand.
TACAAAACATCAAAGAGAATTTCTATGCGGAAATCGCCAATATGGTACCGATGACCTTTATCAATGGTATGATCGATTTGCCAAATGTGTCATGCATCTCAAATGATGAAATGATGGGAACCATTACTGCATTACATTATCTTGTGGAAAAGCAACATCAAAATATACTATTTGTACGTGGCGCATATTCTCGTTCCTATGATATTAAAGAAGAAGCCTATACGCTATTTATGAAGCAAAGAGGATGGTATCGAGAAGATTATATCATGAATATCGGAGAAGGAAATTCTTTGGAAACGGTACAATATACTATGAATAAAATGATAGCGATGTTACAAAAGGAACATGATGTTACCGCCGTACTGGCATGTAATGATCTGATGGCACTTGGGGTCATGAATGCTTGTAAAAAGCTTGGATTAAGAGTAAAAAAAGATCTATCGGTGATTGGATTTGACAACATTGAATTGTGTCAAATGATAGAACCTAATTTAACAACTATGGATCAAAATATGTATCTACTAGGTAGCAATGCGTCCATGCTTCTACAAGACATCATTCAAAATAATCATTTTAAGAAATTATTGATGAACAATATTTTGGTAGAAAGAGATACGGTGGGAGAAAATCAGATTCTTATTTATCCAACTGTATCATAATGAAAAAAGAAAAGTAAGAATGCATCCCTACAGTAAGAAAAGGTTGCGTTCTTTTTTTATATTAAGAAGTGAAAATAAAAAAGTTTTATTTTACTATTGACATTTATGTACGTACATATTATATTATAGGTGTAATGATTATGTACGTACATAAGTAAGGAGAGAAATTATGGCAAAGTTCACAAAGGATGCGAGTGATTTATTAACATATGTTGGCGGAAGAGAAAATATCTCAGCAGTCACTCACTGTATGACACGTATGCGTTTTGTATTGATCGATGAGAAAAAAGCAGATATCGCAAAGATAGAAGCGATTCCCAGTGCAAAGGGAACCTTTACGCAATCAGGACAGTTTCAGATCATCATAGGCAATGAAGTAAGTGACTTTTACAATGAATTTGTATCCATTGCAGGGATGGAAGGGGGAAGTAAAGAAGCTGTAAAAGATGCGGCTAAATCAAATCAGACATTACCTCAACGAGTCATGGGGGCATTGGGCGAAATCTTTGCGCCATTGATTCCTGCTTTGATTTGTGGTGGTTTGATTCTAGGCTTTCGAAACATCATAGGGGAAATCGCATTCATAGATGGAAAGACACTTGCGCAATCCTTTCCATTTTGGCAAGGCGTATATGATTTTCTATGGCTGATTGGAGAAGCAGTATTCCATTTATTACCGGTCGGTATTGTCTGGTCCATCACGAAGAAAATGCAAACAACGCAGATCTTAGGTATCATTCTTGGATTAACCTTGGTATCTCCACAATTATTAAATGGCTTTGCGGTTGCGTCAACGGCAAGCTCAGATATTCCTGTCTGGAACTTTGGCTTTGCGAGCGTTCAAATGATTGGTTATCAAGGACAGGTCATTGCGGCGATGATGGCAGGCTTTGTATTAGTTTATCTAGAAAAATTCTTCCATAAGCATTGTCCGGCAGTGATTCGTATGATCGTGGTACCATTCTGTTCTTTGGTTTTGGCAGTAATCATTGCACATACGATTGTAGGACCGATTGGTTGGATGCTAGGAGATGCAATCGCTAATGTTGTTTATAGTGGCTTAACAAGTAACCTTGGTTGGTTGTTTGCCGGTGTATTTGGCTTATTATATGCGCCGATTGTCATGACCGGATTACATCACATGACCAATGCTATCGATACTCAACTTGTGACCTTATATGGTGGAACCATTTTATGGCCAATGATCGCTTTAAGTAATATTGCACAAGGTTCTAGTGTACTGGCTATGTCTTTCTTACAGAGAAAGGATGAAACAGCACAACAAGTGAATATTCCAGCTTGTATCTCATGTTATCTTGGTGTAACCGAGCCGGCTTTATTCGGTGTCAATATGAAATATGGTTTCCCACTTGTTTGTGGAATGATCGGTTCGGCGATTGCGGCAATGGTATCGGTAGGATTTGGTGTAAAGGCCTTTAGTATCGGTGTTGGTGGGTTACCCGGTATCATTTCCATTCAACCGAAATTTTATCTGATATTTCTATTGGCGATGGCGATCGCAATTGTTGTACCGTTTTTATTGACCTATATCGTAGGAAAAAAGAAACTGATAACGTCTAATCAAAAGAATGAAGATACAGACACTGCATCATCATTAAAACCTTCCTTTATTTCTCCGATGAGCGGAACCATTCTGCCTTTAGAAGAGGTCCAAGATCAAGCATTTGCCAGTAAGGCAATGGGGGATGGCTTTGCGATAGAGTTAAGTGATTCTAACGTTTGTTCACCGGTGGATGGAGAAGTGATGGTTAGTTTTCCAACAGGGCATGCCTATGGAATCAAATCCAGTGATGGAAAAGAAATTCTGATTCATATCGGAATGGATACTGTAGAATTAGAAGGAAAAGGCTTTACTCCTCATGTGAAAGCAGGAGATGTCATAAAACAGGGAGATTGTTTAGTGGAGGTAGATATTGCATATATAAAGAAGCAAGGAAAGCCATTGGTATCTCCTATCATCTTTACAAGTGGTGAATCCATTCAATTGAAAAAGAAAGGTAACGTCAAACAAGGCGATATCGGTCTTATTTCATTTCAATAAAGAAAGGCAAGGTCTAAGTTATGAATTTTCAACAAAAGGTCGTTTATCAAATTTATCCGAAAAGCTTTTATGACAGTAATCAAGATGGCTTAGGGGATTTACAAGGAATCATTGAAAAGCTAGATTATCTACAATATCTAGGTATTGATGTCATTTGGATGACCCCTTTCTTTCCATCTCCACAAAAGGATAATGGCTATGATGTCGCTGATTATTGTGCCATTGATCCAAGATATGGCACAATGGAAATCTTTGAACGATTGATCAAAGAAGCCAAAAAAAGAAAGATAGACATTATGTTGGATATGGTATTCAATCATACTTCTACCCAACATGCATGGTTTCAAAAAGCTTTAGCGGGAGATGAAAAGTACAAAGCGTATTATATTTTCAAAAAAGGGAACCCGGATGGAAGTGCACCTACCAATTGGGAAAGCAAGTTTGGAGGGAATGCATGGGAATATGTAGAATCATTTGATGAATATTACTTACATCTATTTGATAAGACACAAGCAGATCTAAACTGGAGTAATCCACAAGTCAGAGATGAAATCGTAAACATTTTAAACTTCTGGATCAAAAAGGGAGTCTATGGATTTCGCTTTGATGTCGTAAATCTAATCAGTAAGCCCGATGTTTTTGAGGATGATCTCATCGGAGATGGAAGAAGATTTTATACCGATGGCAAACATGTACATGAGTATTTAAGAGAAATCAATGAACGAACCTTTGGGAAAGATGATCGTATCCTTACAGTAGGCGAAATGAGCTCTACTACATTAGAAAATTGTGTATTGTATGCCGGAGAAGATTGTCACGAATTAAACATGGTTTTTAATTTCCATCATTTAAAAGTAGACTATAAGAACAAGCAAAAATGGGAGCTACAAGCATTTGATTTTGAAGAGTTAAAACATTTATTTCATACATGGCAAACAGGTATGGAAGCACATCATGCATGGAATGCATTATTCTGGTGCAATCATGATCAACCTCGTGTACTATCTCGTTTCGGTGATGATAAAAACTATCCCAAAGAAAGTGCGAAGATGTTGGCAACTACCATTCATATGATGAGAGGTACGCCTTATATATATCAAGGGGAAGAGATTGGTATGACCAATGCGTACTTTACCGATATTCACCAATACCGTGATGTAGAAAGTATCAATTATTTTGAAATCTTGAAACAAGCAGGAAAAAAGGAAAGTGAAATTTATCATATCCTTCAAGAAAGAAGTCGTGATAATGCTCGTACACCTATGCAATGGAATGATTCCAAACATGCAGGTTTTACTGCCAAAGAACCATGGATTTCAGTAGTGGAAGGCTATCAAGAAATCAATGTGGAAAAAAACATCCAAGATCAAGATTCTATCTTGGCATACTATCGCCAATTGATTCAGTTGAGAAAGCAATATGAAATCATCGCAAAAGGAAGCTATACACCACTTTTAAAAGATCATCCATCGGTATTTGCTTATCGAAGAGACTATCAAAAGGAATCTTTGATCGTGCTAAGTAATTTTTATGGAAGGGAAACAGAATTCGATATCGATACAACAGGTTATAAGGTACTATTAAGCAATTATGAAGGAGTAGAAGAGAGTGCCACTCTTCGCCCTTATGAAACCAGAGTATATTATTATTCATGAGCTGTTAAACAGCTCTTTTCTTTTATAATAAATATATACTAAGTAAAAGGATCATCTTTTAACACTTTACATCAATTATCGTCTAACTATGGTTGGATTGCCCTATCAAAAGAGGTATAATAGAAGCAAGAGAATAAGGAGTGGATTTTGTGGATCATAATTTTACACCGGCTGAATTGGCAGCTTTTGTTTTTAAAACATATTATGTGGATCGTGAAATAGATGAGGTCTTAAGCTATTTTACAGAAGATATTACCTGGATCGGTCCATGTGATCATGAATATCTTATTGGTCATAAAGCAATCAAAGAATATTTTCAAGCAGGACTTCACGATATCCCTTCCTGTCATCTTCAATTTACTGATCTAAGAACCGTACAGGATAATGGGCATACTGCTGTTGTCATGGGACGTTTTCTTGTGAATACTGACATGGATGCCGGAATGATCCTTGAAGTGAAACAACGATGTAGCTTTTTCATGGAACGCATAGCAGGAAAATGGATGGTACGTCATTTACATAATTCTAATATCTATGAAGATATGCATGAAGATGAATATTTTCCTCAGACTGTCGGACATCAAACTGTGGAATATATGAATCGTTTATTGAAAGAAAAATCTGAAGTCATTGATATGATCAATGATAATATCAATGGGGGATTAAAGGGTAGTAATGATGATGATACTTACTCTTATTATTATGTAAACGAAGGTCTTTGTCGCATGCTTGGTTATACTTATGATGAGTTCATGGAAATGAGTCATGGTTGTGCTGTTGGCGCAGTCTATCCACCTGATTTACCTGCCGCACTTCAGTCTTGCGAAGATTGCTTTGCGAAAGGCCCGACATATCGAGCAGAATATCGTATCCAGAAAAAAGATGGATCTTTGTTGTGGGTATTGGATTCCGGAAAGAAATGTATGGGTGAGGATGGAAAGGTCAAAATCAATAGTATGATTACGGATATCACCGATATCAAAGAAGCTCAATTGAAATTACAATTGGAACGTGAACGATATCGCATCGCTTTAGATAATATCACAGATGTTATGTTTGAATATGATATTTTAAAGGATAGTCTCATAAAATATGAGCGTGAAAATTATGATCGAAAAAATCCAATACAAAAGATCAAGATCGATCATTACTTTACCACATTAGAGAGAGAAGATTATATTCATTTGGATGATATCGGAATATTAAAAGCCTATATGGTAGGTAAATATGAGGCACCCTTTATTGAAATTCGTATGTATATGGAGCCTGATACATGGCGTTGGATTCGTGTGACATGTAGCTATTTGTATGATGAATCACACCATCCGATTCGTTGTATCGGAATTTGGTCAGATATCACAGAAGAAAAAATGCGTATTGATTCTTTGATTGATTTAAGTAAGCGTGATGCCTTGACACATTTATATAATACCAAAAGCAGTGAAATGATGATCAAAGAACAAATGAAGAATCATACATCAGGGGCAATGATGATTTTGGATATTGATTACTTCAAACATGTGAATGATACCTTTGGTCATTTAAAAGGAAACGATATATTATTGGAAGTTACGAAAGTTTTGAATCGTTTTACGAATCAAGAGGATATTGTCAGTCGAATCGGTGGTGATGAGTTTTTAATTTATATGTCAGATGATAGAAGTTCTATGATGATGGAAATCGCTCAAAGCATTCTTTGTGAAGTACATCAAATTATGTTACCGAATGATATAAAAGTTACGCTTAGTATGGGGATCGCTTATCAAAAGCAACAAGAGGATTATGCGCAATTATTTAAAAAAGCAGATGATGCGATGTATCAAGCAAAGAAACTAGGTAGAAATCAAATATATTGTGATCGATCATGATCATGTATCATAGCTTTCATAATAGATTGGTATGGTATACACACTAGAGTGTATAGGATAGATAAAAAGAGAATAATTCATTTTTACGTTTGCTTTTAGGTGTCAAGAATCTTTCGAATCAATAAAGGAGGAAAAAATAATGGAAAATCAGGTATTAGAGGCATTGAAGACAAGAAGAAGTGTGAGAAAGTACAATGATCGTATGGTGGAGCAGGAAAAGCTTGATGCGATCATGGAAGCAGCGACTTATGCGCCAACCGGGATGGGGCAACAATCACCGGTAATCGTGTTGGTAAAAAACAAGAAAGTCAGAGATCAAATATCGAAACTGAATGCGAAAGTAATGGGGAGAGATATGGATCCATTTTATGGAGCACCTGTGGTTGCTATTGTTTTCGGACATAAGAATTCAGTTCCTACTTGGTTGGAAGATGCAAATCTTGTCGCAGGGAATTTGTTGAATGCTGCGCATGCTGTTGGTGTAGATTCTTGTTATATCTATCGAGCAAAAGAAGTATTCGAATCTGAAGAAGGGCTTGCACTTCTTCAAGAATGGGGACTTGACGCAAGCTATGTTGGTGTAGCGAATTGTATTTTGGGATATGGAGAAGGTGAAAAGCCTGTCGCAAAAGAGCGAAAAGAACATTATGTAATTGAAGTGTAGAGGCTTTTCATAGGAACTTAGTAATTGTTTTACTTAAATTGAAATATTTAGAAAATAACCGATTTTATGAAGATATCATCGGTTGTTTTTTCTTGTTGATGTAAGCGAAATATGATACGATACATTTATAAATAGAGGTGATCAAGTATCATGCTAACCAAGAAAGCGTCAATCAAACAGATAGAAGAATGGAAAAAGGTATATGAACAATATCATTTATCAATGCTACCGAATAGAAAATCAGGTAGTGAAGTAAATGATTACTTTAAGAGTAAGTATCCTTATCATGTATATGATAATGAAGATTTCAAAAATGTGGTTGCATTCAATATCATACATAATGAGCATACAAGGCGTAAGCTACAAAATGAAAGGAAGCCGAATATTAAATGCTATCGTGTGGATGACATTCTGATTGGAATTGATATCGTCAGCGGAGAGTTTCATATAGAAAGTGAAGAGATTGAAAACATCGTGCCTATTTATGATGATTTATTTGTATATCGTGGTCTTGATAAAGAAGATTTGAAAAATTATTTTTTGGTCGCAGAATATATCAGACTCAAAAAAGCTAACATTTGATTGATGGTTACGATGAGTAACAAGATTGTTGTGTTTCGTATATGGACATCCTTGATTCTTTTATATAAAATGTTAGTAAAGAAAAGAGGCTATACTTATGACATTAGGTGAGAAAATAAAATTGTTAAGAATCAATCATGGAATGACACAAGAAGCATTATCAGAATATTTGAATGTTTCACGTTCTACCATAGCGAAATGGGAAACAAATGGTGGTATGCCTGATATAAGCAATCTAAAAGCGTTAGCTGAAGTTCTTGATGTGAGCATTGATGATTTGCTAAATGATACAAAAGGTATCAATGATAAGATAAATGAAGCAGAACACCCATCTTCATTGGTAAATGATGGTCATTATTATGATATCGATTTAGAAGGATGGAATACCGGAATCTTTCATGCTCTGATTGTCGGGGAAGATAACGATTTTCTTTTTTATCAAATAGAAGGGAAAAAAGAAAATAAATATGGTTTTATTACTAAACAATATATTACCAATGTCCATATGTTAGAAAAGTCTTCTGATTTTCAATCAAATGGTATGAAGATAGATAGAACCTATTTTCATCATAAACATGTTATGATAGAATGTGCTTATAAAAAAGGAATCCTAAAAGGCTTTTTTGACTTTCATAATGATGACTATCTTGATGTCGTGATCCATTCTTTTTCTGAATCAAAGCTATATTTGGAATTGGGAAGAGAAATTGAGATTGGTATCATAACTAAAGTGGAAACGATATAGTGCATAGGATATAACGACGATAAGGAGCTAATTATGAAATTTATTAAGATAGAAGACATAAATTCTTCATTGATTGCACAATTATTAGAAGTTTGGGAAAGTTCAGTAAGAGCTACCCATTTGTTTCTATCAGAAAATGAGATCAAACATATCAAAACATATGTACCACAAGCATTGAAAGAAGTTCCTGTTTTGATTATGATACAAAATGAGTTGGAAATACCTGTAGGGTTTATGGGGATTCAGGAACAACATCTGGAAATGTTGTTTATTTCCGATAAAGAAAGAGGAAAAGGATTTGGAAAAGCATTGCTTCAGTATGGAATAGAGCATTATTCAATTACTGATCTGGCAGTGAATGAACAAAATCCTCTAGCGAAAGGATTCTATGAACATATGGGATTTAGTGTTTATAAACGAACAGAACTAGATGAGCAGGGGAATCCATATCCCTTGCTGTATATGAAGTCAAAATCACAACGATAAAGTGGATTACTGTTAATGAAAACAATAAAAAAAATTCCATGCTATTGGATCATCTGACGTCCTAAGATTGGAATTTTTTTTAGTATGACAAATTATTTGGATGATGTTTTCTTTTTGTTTGTCTGTATAAATTCGTATTCCATAATATCGCCTGGCTGTACTTTTAAAAATTCACAGATTCTTTCAATAGAGGAGATTTCTACATTTTGATTATGTGTTAGTTTATTCATAGTTCCATTGGATATATTGGCACCTTCTCTTAATTCCGTTTTATTGATATTCCTTCGATTGATTAAATCAAATAATTTGTAATATGTTATCATGCTTATCACCTTTATCTTTTATTTTTACATTATAGCAGTTAAAATGTTGTATAATGTTATTATCTCTCTTATGAAGTATAAATATACTTTATAAGTTATAACGAAGGAGCAGAGCTTATGAAGACTGAAATTATGAAGGAAATTGTAAAGATGATTGCAACGGATGAAAATCAAAAAGAAGAAGACATCTATCGAGAAATGCAGATTGCCATTGACCAAGCATATTTTAATGATGATCCGATGATAAAAAAACGTTGGGAACGCATTCCACATGAAGGAGTGAAACCAACCCCGGAAGATGTAGTTGATTATTTGGTAACTTTATTAAAATAAATGATCTAAACGTTCATCACTAAAACGTAAGAAAACGGCTCTTTTTATAGAAACCGTTTTCTTACGTTTTATGTTTATATTAGTTTTAAAGCACCTCTATGCTATTTACCGGAAGGCATATCCCAACCGAAATGGTCAGTATGAAGCAATGTTTCTGCTTTTTCACTCAATGGTTCTCCTAGATACTCTTGATATAGTTTTTGAATATCAGGGTTTTCGTGAGAATAGCGAATGGTCTCTTTGGCATCAAGGGCATATAGGGCATTGGCACGAATGGATGCTAATTCTTTACCATCATGGATCGGTTGGCCTCCTCCACCACTGCATCCACCGGGACAAGCCATGACTTCGATGAAATCATAATGAACTTCTTTTTTGCGTAGTGCTTCCATTAACTTTCTCGCATTGCCTAATCCACTTACCACAGCACAAGAAAGCGTGGTACCATTGATGGTAAAGTTTTGAGCTTTACATCCTTCCATGCCACGTACACTTTCAAAGGTATCCGCATCAGGATTTTTTCCAGTCACAAAGTAATAGGCACTTCTTAATGCAGCTTCCATCACACCTCCGGTAGCACCGAATATAACTCCGGCACCACTTGCATGTGAGATAGGTTGATCCATAGGTTCATCGACCAAGGTTTCAATGGCGATATGTTCGGCTCGAAGCATACGAACAAATTCTCTGGTCGTTAACACAACATCTACATCTTTGCCTGCATTTGCATCATTGATATTCACAATATCGCACTCATGTTTTTTTGCGACACAAGGCATGATGCTGATCACAAATAATTTGTTTGGATCCACATGTAATGTTTCCGCAAGATATGTCTTAATGATTGCGCCAAACATTTGATGTGGCGATTTAGATGTGGATAAATGAGCTACCATATCAGGATATTGACTCTTTAAAAACCGTACCCAACCAGGACAACAAGAAGTAAACATTGGCATGGTTGCTTGATCAGGATGAGATAGACGTTCTATGAATTCGCTTGCTTCTTCCATGATGGTAAGGTCTGCGGCAAAATCAGTATCAAATACATAATCAGCTCCCATTCTGCGCAATGCGCATGCCATTTTTCCAATGGTTGCTGCTTCTCTGCTTAATCCAACACCTTCTCCCCATGCTGCTCGTACAGCCGGAGCAATCTGTACCACACAGATTTTATCAGGATCATTTAATGCGTCAAATACCTTCTCTGTATCATCTCTGGTATGAAGGCCATTGACAGGACAATGAGTAATACATTGTCCACATAAGGAACAATCAGCTTCCTCTATTTTACGATTTAATGAAACATTGACGGTTGTTCTTGATCCTGTCGAACAAACATCCCAAACATTTAAATTTTGTATCTTATCACAGATTTGAATGCATCGCATACATTTGATACATTTATTAGATTCTCTTTGTAAAGGGAAGTTTTTATTCCATGGCAAATAGCTCACTTGTTTCTCATAAGAAAGCTTTGTGATACCCAGATCATTGGCTATGGTTTGTAAGGAACAATTGCCACTTCTTGAACAATAAGCACATTCACAATCATGTTGAGAAAGTAAAAGTTCCACATTCATTCTTCTAGTTTCACGAACCTTAGGAGAATTGGTATATAATTCCATTCCTTCCTGTACCAATGTATTACAAGAGGTGATCAATTTATCTTTGCCTTTCATTTCTACCATACAAATACGACAAGCACCGATTTCATTGAGGTCTTTGAGATAACAAAGATGTGGAATATTGATATGATGCAGTTGTGCCGCTTCTAGAATGGTAAGGTTATCATTTACCTCGATCATTCTGCCATCTATTGTTAATCTTACCATTTTGTTTCTCTTCCTCCTTTGAATACTCCAAAGCCATAATGATCACAGCGTAGGCATCTACCACATTCTTGTAATGCTTCTTCTTTGCTCATACTGAGCTCAATAGGATCAAAATCTGAATTACGCTGTGTAGTATCTCGTTCTTTTAATTGTACACGACCACACTTAGGGCGATCTGCATAGTTTGCGGCAGGTATGTCTACATCACTTGTGATATCATGTTTAAAGCCAAGATATTCATCGATATTCGCAGCCGCAACCTTACCGGCTGCTATGGCTCTTATGACGGTAGCCGGTCCGGTTACACAATCTCCACCGGCAAAAATACCGGACATCGTTTCGATTCCACTGTGATCCAAAGCATCGATGGCACCGTATTTGATTGGGATACCTTCTTCTTTGAAATGTTGTGATTCAATACCTTGACCAATGGCTACGACAACGATATCACAAGGAATGCGTTTTTCTTCTACAGTTGCTTTATACGGTGCTGGTCGTCCCTTGCGATCTTGCTGACCGATGATTTGCGGTTGTACCCATAAAGCACTAACCTTATGATCTTCATCTAATTCGATGCGTACAGGAGCCTGTAGCTCTAATAGCTCACAGCCCTCTGCCAAGGCACCTTCTATCTCATCAGGAAGTGCCGTCATATCTTCTTTTCTTCTACGATAAGCGATACCGACCATGGTAGCCCCCAAACGTTTGGCGCTACGGGCAACATCCATAGCCACATTACCGCCGCCAATGACACAGACACGACGATTTTTAAAATCAGGCATGATATCATCGCCAATGTTCCTTAGCATCGTAACAGCACTGATGACATTTTCTCCATCTTCGCCTGGTATACCGACCTTTTTATCTGTTTGTGCACCAATAGATAGATACAATGCGTCATATTGAGCATCTAATTCACACATGGTAATATCTTTTCCAACATCAATCTCTGTGTGAACTTCCACTCCGGTGTTTAAGATCACTTTAATTTCTTCATCTAGTTTTACTCTTGGTAAACGATAATTCGGTATACCATAACGAAGCATACCACCTAATTGTTTCCGTTTTTCGTAAATCACGGTTTGATGACCCATCTGTTGTAGGTAAAAGGCTGCAGATAAGCCACCTGGCCCTCCACCGACAATTGCAATCTTCTTACCGGTGGATGGCGCATTTTCTTTTGCCGGTACATAACCTGCATTTTCCACAGCATAACGCTTTAATCCACGTATATTGATCGCATCATCTAGCATATTGCGACGACATCTTGCTTCACATGGATGCTCACAGATATAGGCACATACCGTAGGGAATGGATTATCTTTTCTTATCAAACGTACGGCATCTTCATTTCTTCCTTCTTTGATCAAAGCGATATAGCCTGGAATATCTACACCGGCAGGACATAAGGCAACACATGGCACCGGTTGATTTAAAGATTGTGTACAACGTCCTCTTAAGATATGTTCCTCATAATCATCACGAAATCCACGAATCCCTTTTAATACCATTTCAGCCGCTTCGATACCAATCGCACAATCCGAAGAATTACTGATATTTTCTGCTGTTTTTTCAATCAAATCTAAGGTTTCTAAGGTAGCTGTTCCATCCAACACACTGTCAATTAATTTTTGAAGTTGTGCTAGTCCAACCCTACAGGGCACACATTTTCCACATGTCTGCGCATGACAAAGACGCAAAAAAGCACTTGCCATATCCACAGGACACAAACCAGGGGGACTGGCGATAATACGCCGTTCTAAATCTTTATAAAGATCTTCTATGACACGCTGTGAGGTTGTCTCTGTCATAATGGTTAATCTACTCATTCTTGATCCTCCGTTTCTTTCCATCTGTTTTAAGTATACGTCAGTTTTAAGGTTTTTTCCACAAGAATTTAAACCGCTTACATTATTTTTGGGATGCTTTATTCATTGGGGTGATTTGTTTATTATTCATAGACAAAAATGGTAAGCGATCGCTTACATAGAAACATAGGAAAAAGCTTACGAAATCTTTTGTTTTTATTTACTTGCATACGTTCATGATTAATGATAAATTATACCAGGAAAAAGAAAAAGGAGAATTTTGTATGGTACAAGATATGACGAAGGGAACGCCATGGAAACTGATTTTATCATTTTCCATTCCGTTACTGATAGGGAACATTTTTCAACAGCTTTATAGTATGGTCGATACGATCATTGTTGGCCGTTTTGTAAGTGTAGAAGCACTTGCGGCCGTTGGTTCTACAGGTTCTATGAGTTTTTTGATATTGGGATTTGTTATGGGAATTACCAGTGGATTTTCAGTAATTACAGCGCAACGTTTTGGCGCAAATGATGAGGCAGGTGTAAGAAGAAGCGTAGCGATGAGCATGGAATTATGTATCATTGCTACCGTGTTATTGACCATCATCGCTGTATTAGGCGCTAAGCCTATGCTCCATTTGATGAATACACCGGCCAATATATTTGAAGATGCCAGTATCTATATTACGATTATTTATGCGGGCTTATTTGCAAGCGTATATTATAATATGGTTTCAAGTATTTCAAGAGCATTGGGAGATAGTAAAACGCCACTCTATTTTTTATTGGTTTCTAGCATTTTGAATGTGATTCTTGATTTATTATTTATTATCAGTTTCCAAATGGGAGCATCCGGAGCAGCAATCGCTACAGTGATTTCTCAATTTGTGAGTGCAGTGCTATGTACCATCTATATGGCAAAGCGCTATACGATCTTAAAATTAAAGAAAGAGGATTTTAGATTTGATTGGCTGTTTGCATGTAGTCATCTTAATATAGGATTACCTATGGCATTTCAATTTTCTGTAACTGCAGTTGGTATTATGGTTCTACAAAGTGCATTGAATGCATTTGGCTCTACTGCGATTGCAGCCTATACAGCAGCCAGCAAGGTAGAAATGTTAGTGACTCAGCCATTTGCTACATTAGGTGTTACCATGGCAACTTATTGTGGACAAAATAAGGGTGCCAATGATTTTCAAAGAATACATAAAGGCATGACTTCCTGTGTTGTTATGTGTATGGTGGCATGTGTCATCGCAAGTCTTATCAATATCATGGGAGGACATGCGTTTACCCAACTTTTCATGAGTGAAGCAGATCCTGATGTATTCCAATATTCTCAACAATACCTCACTACCATTGCTGTTTTTTATCCTGCATTGGGATTACTTTACATTTATCGCAATGGGTTACAAGGAATGGGAGAATCCCTTGTGCCAATGCTAGGTGGTGTTGTGGAATTTATCGCAAGATTGGTAGTATGTTTATGGTTACCATCTATGCTTGGTTATACAGCGATTTGTATGGCATCTCCAGCCGCTTGGGTTGCGACGACCGTATTACTGTTGTGGAAATATGTTCAGGTTGTGAAAGTAGAAAAAAAGAAGCTTACTGTTTGCATATCATAAAAAGTTAATTTAAAAACATGCTTAAATTCGCATGTTTTTATTTATGTTATTTTCATTCGATCCATGATTTCTTCATAGCGTTTTGTCGCAAGCTTGCTTACCACATTTTTTCTACAAAAATGAAGTTTGGCTAATTTTGGTACACAACGCTCTACGATAAGTCCATCTTTTGTTAGTTTAGAGGTTATGATATCCAATGCTTGAAGAAATCTAGGATCTTTTCTTGCATAGGAATAATAAGATAATACATAAACATAATAAAATATATTGTAACCTCGAAAGGGATATTCTAATTGATGAAACAATGTACCGATTCCATAATGACAAGGGCTGATCGGTTTTTTGATTTCCCAATGTTGTAAGAGAAATTCCACTGCTTGATCCAGTGCCGGATTGGTGTTACAATGTGTGCTTTCATGAAATAGGTCTAAAACAACTAAGGTCGTATAAGGTGTAGAATAGATGGTTTCTTCTCCTCTACCAAAGCTATATTTATTGCACTTCCAACCACCGTCTTTTTCTTGCGTATGTAAGAAATACAGTAAGGTTTTCTGAATTCTTTCATCATCTATAAATCCCAATGAACGTAAGGTATTTGCGCAAAGTGCCGTATGACATGGGTAAATACCTCCATTAGGGGCAATGCTAAATCTTCCATCTTTTTTTTGATGTTGATAAATCAAATCAGCACATTGTTTTAAAATAATGTTCTCTTTATCCATTCCTAATTCTAATAAATAAGAAATACAATCAAGTGTAGAAAAAGGAGATCCTTTACATAGTCTCTGGTCCGGTGTTGTCCATAGATCATGACCCTGATCATAGCGATGAGCTAAAATAACATCAATATCCTTTTGATATTCAGATTCTTTCATGTTAGGAGAAGTCCTTTGCATCGATTTCATAATAGACACATACATGCTCATGTCCATGATAGGTAATACGATCTTGCTTGTTTGTTTTTTTCATACCACAGGTAATCATTACTTTTTGACTTGCAATGTTTTCCATAAAAGCACCGGCAATTATTTTATGAAAACCATTTTGAAAAAGGTGTAGAATGATGGCTTGAAGTGCCTCACTGGCATAACCTTTCTTTTGATGATCAGGATGGATCATATATCCCAGCTCTATGGTATCATCTTCTATTGCTGTATCATTTAGAAAACCAATGAGTTGATTTTGTAGGTATATGCCGAGTTGATAACGTTCATTTGATTGTGATATGATTTGAAGCTTATGAAAGAATGCACTGGCTTCCTCATATGTCAAATCAGGTATCATATAGGTTTCTTTGATTTGTTCATTTAAAAACAAGGAAATCATTGCATCTTGATCCTTTGATTCTATTGGTTTGATTGTTAATCGTTTGGTTATTATCATACATAAGGCTCCTTTACTTATATTTTTATTTTATCATGTTACTTGAAGAAAGTCATTGATTAGAAAAAAGGTGAAGCTATGTTTTCGCTCCACCTTCCTCATATGTTTAATTTCCACTAAATGCTAGTTCATCATCTAAAGCATCCATCATGTTTAATGAATTGAATTTCTCTATTAGTTTTTCAACCGTTAGTGTCTTCTTTTCTTCTTTTCCGATATCCATAATGACTTGACCTTTATGAAACATCAATAGACGATCACCATAGGTAATGGCATGTTTAAGATTGTGGGTTATCATAATGGTTGTCATTTTCTTCTCTTCGATCAATCGTTGTGTCAAAGCGATAATTAAATCACTCGTTTTTGGATCTAATGCTGCTGTATGTTCATCTAGAAGTAACAAATCAGGACGAACAATGGTTGCCATCAAAAGTGACAAGGCTTGGCGCTGACCACCGCTTAGTGCACCAACCTTAACATCCATTTTATTTTCTAATCCAAGTTCCATTTTGGTTAACTCTTCTTTGAATAAAGGAATCAAAGCTTTATCTACACCTTTTGAAAGCCCAAAGGATTTTCCTTTATTATAAGCCATAGCGATATTTTGTGTAATCGTCAAGGAAGGAGCAGTACCTTTTTGCGGATCCTGAAAAACTCGTCCGATAAACTTAGAACGTTTATGTTCAGGCATCTTAGAAACATCTTTGTTTTTGAATAATACCTTTCCACTATCTTGAAGGATATTACCACTAACAACATTAAAGAAAGTTGATTTTCCACTACCGTTTGATCCTATGATGGTAACAAATTCGCCTTCTTGAATTTCTACATTCAAATCTGTATATAATTCAACCTCATTAACACTGCCTTTATTAAAGGTCTTTTTGATATGTTGTAATTTGATCATGTTATCACCTATCCTTTCACAGAACGATGGAAAAATTTTCCCATAACGCCATTACCTAAAACAAGCACGATAATGAAGATGACTGCCATGATCAGCTTTAAATTGTTTGGTGGAAGACCTAAATTCAACGCAACAGCTATGGTCAGACGATAGGTGATTGCTCCCAGTATGACACTTGTTGTAAAACCAAAGAATTTGAAGCGTTTAAAGACGGTCAATCCGATAATAACGGAAGCAAGACCCATAACGATCATACCTGTTCCTAATTGAACATCGAAGTAACGAAGTAATTGAGACACTACTGCACCGGATACGGCAGCATAACCATTGCTGATTGCAAGACCATTCATTTTGATATGACCAAGGTCTTTCCCCAAAGAAGATATCAATTGTGGATTGTCACCAGCAATTCTCATTAAGAAGCCATATTTTGTATCTAAAAACCAATCTAGTAATAGTTTCATGATTCCAACGATGACCAATAAAATAAAGATTGGCCAAAGCTTAATGATCCATGTTGCTGTATCACCACTGAAGTTTTGTGCAATCATAGAGCCATAAGTGAAGATGGTATCATAAGTAAACAAAGCGATTTGGCTTTGATCATTAGAGACGATCAAATTAATGGAATACATACCGGTCATTACAAGAATACCGGATAATAAGGATGATATTTTACATTTTACATGTAGAAAGCCTGTCGCATAACCGGCCAAAAGTCCGGCGATAAAAGCGACGATCAATGAAAGAAAGGGATTGATATTATGTGTGATACACATCGCCCCGGCCGCAGCACCAAGCGGGAAGCTTCCCTCTACTGTCAAATCGGCATAATCTAACACTTGATAAGTTAATAAAACACCGATGGCAAGGATACTATAAGCCAACCCTTGAGTAACGACATCGATATAAAAGCTACTTTGAAAAAGAAAACTAAAATTCAACATATTTTCACCATCTATTCTCCCACGTAGGTTGCTCTTTTGTCTAATTCTTCCGGAATTTTAATTCCTAGTTCTTCTGCTACTTTTTTGTTGATCATTAATACGGTATCTTCGGATTTCTGTACTGCGATATCACCAGGCTTTTTGCCATTGAATAGAATGTCTTCTACAACTTCTCCGGCTTTTTCACCTAATTTTACATAGCTGATAGAGTCACTTGCCAATAGTCCGGCGGTAATTTGTCCATCTTCTGCGGCAAATACAGGAATTTTATGACCATTTGCTTTATCTGTGATGGAAGCAGTGGCATTTACAACCATGTTATCGGTAATATTATAAATACAATCTACTTTAGAAGCTAACTGTTCTGCGGCAGTAGCAACATCTGTAGAAAGAGATACACCTGTTTTTTCAATGGTAAATCCATATTTAGAAGCCATAGCTTCTACTTGTTCAACCTGAAGCTTTCCGTTAGATTCTGCAGTATTATAAATCATACCGATTGTTTTAGCTTCTGGAAGGAAATCACGAATCAGTTTTAACTGTTTCTCTAATGGTGCAGCATCTGATACACCGGTTATATTTCCACCAGGATGCTCAGCATCTTTTAATATTTTAGAATCTACTGCATCTGTTACTGCATTGAATACGACAGGAGTCTGATTGTCCAAGGTTGCATTCACACTGGATAATGTTGCATTCGTCCCAATGGAATAAATCAAGTCGACCCCATCATTTACAAACTGTTTTGCAATGGTATCTGCTGTACCATTATCCCCTTGTGCATTTTTCTCAACAAATTTAATTTTCGTTTCATCATAGCCTTTATCCTTGAAATAGTTTTTTAACCCTTCTTTTGCACTTTCTAAAGCAGGATGATCCAGCTGTTGAATGATACCTACTGTTTTTACATCCTGACTTTCTTTTTTAACATCGGATGCATCACTTCCACAGCCAGTTAAAGCTGCCATCATCAAACAAGCCATTAGGCCGCCTATCAATTTTTTCATATGCATTTCTCCTCTTTTCTATATATTATGTATTGATGATATCGTTTTTTTGAGAATAAATCAATGTTTTTCATTGATTATTTCACAAATTTTGCATATAATTTTCACAGCATATAACAAAATGATGTAAATGGTTACATTTATGACTTGTTTATATGGATAAAAGAATATTTACTGGAGGTTATATCAAATGGCAATAGAATTGGTTAGAGAATATCTAAAGCAATATGGAAGAAGTCAAGATATCATAGAACTTGAGCAAAGCAGCGCAACGGTGGAGCTAGCAGCTCAAGCACTGGATACGCAACCGGAAAGAATAGCAAAAACGCTTTCTTTTATGGGAAGTGATGGCGCAATGGTGATTGTATGTGCAGGGGATTGCAAGGTTGATAATCATAAGTTTAAAGAAACATTTGGTGTAAAAGCGAAAATGTTAAAACCAGAAGAGGTAGAATCATATACCAATCATACCATTGGCGGTGTTTGTCCTTTTGCGATACCACAACAGACAAAGATTTATTTGGATGAGTCTATGAAACGTTTTGATTATGTTTATCCTGCATGTGGTAGTGCTAATTCTGCTATCAAATTAAGTATAGATGAATTAGAACAATTGATACCTTATCAAGCATGGGTGAATGTATGTAAAGGCTGGGAATAAGTCTCTTATTCTTGTTAGTGGATCTAAAAATATGAAAAAAGAAGAAAGAAATCGATGTTTACAATATGTTGATTTCTTTCTTCTTTTCCTTATTTCTGATAGTTTTATTTATTCATTTTTTTAACTGTTTTTTTAGCTTTTCATAGCTTTCTTTTGCATCCTGATAGCCTTGATCCATGGCTTGTTTATAAAGGCTCAAAGCTTTATCCAAGTCTTGTTTTACACCCCAACCGTTTTCATAACAATAGCCTAAACTATATCGTGCGCAATCATTGCCTTTATCCGCAGCTTTTTGATAATATTCTACAGCTAACTGATAATCTTGTTCCACACCATGACCTTTTTCATAACAATCACCGAGATTGCAAAGTGCTACGGCATTTCCATGTTCAATGGCTTGTCGGTAATAAAAAACTGCCTTATCATAGTCATGTGGAATATCCTCACTTTCCGCATAGATATAACCAAGATTACATTGTGCATCATCATCACCACGTTTCGCTAAGATCATATATAATCGAATAGCTTCCATAATATTTTTATTTGTGATATCACCATGTTGGTATGCATAAGCAAGATTATAGATAGCCAAATCGTAATCTTGTTTTGCGGACATTTGATAATATTCGAATGCTTTATCTGCATTCTTTTCTACACCAACACCATAATGATAGCACCATCCTAAATTAAATTGTGCTCGTGCAAAGCCTTGATCTGCGGACATCTGATAAAGTTGAATGGATTTTTCAAGATCTTGTTTTACACCGCAACCTCTATTATAAAGAAATCCAAGATTACATTGTGCACAATCATTTCCTTTATCTGCGGCTTTTTGGTAATTTTCAATTGCCTTATCATAGTTTTGTTCTACGCCATACCCTTTTTCATAACAGAATCCAATATCACATAATGCACGGGCATTGCCTTGTTCAGCGGCAAGCATAAAATAATGAGCTGCTTGATCATAATCAAGTGTAACGCCAATGCCATACATATAACAGCGACCAATCGCATGTTGAGCAAATTCATAACCTTGCTTTGCGGATGCAAGATACAATTCAGTAGCTCTTGTTTCATCTTTTTCTACTCCTAGGCCATATTCATAAAAGTAGCCAAGGTTGTATAATGCACGTCGATGTCCTTGTCTAGCCGCAAGTTCATATAAATGAGCTGCTTTTACCAAATCTTTTTTCACACCGATACCAAGATCATAAAAATAACCAAGATTGCATTGTGCATAGGAATATCCTTGTGCTGCAGAAAGACGATAAAGTTCGCTGGCTTTTTCTATATCCTCTTCTACACTGATACCTACCTCATAGTTATAGCCAAGTGCACATTGTGCTTTAGCATCACCTTGTTCAGCAGCCATACGATAATATTCGCAAGCAGTATCTTCATCTTTTTCTACTGCAATGCCATAATCATAGGCGATGCCCATTTCATATTGAGCTCTTGGATGTCCGGATTGTGCGGCAAGCTGGTAATAATGAACCGCTTTATCTCGATCGTATCTTGTGCCGATTCCGAATTGATGACAGATACCCAGTCGATACAAGTCTTGTGCTTCTCCGAATTGCGTTGCATATTCATACCAATAAAAAGCACTGTAATTATCTTTTGGAGCTCCTTGAATGCCATGATAATAGCTATCGGCTAAGTTACGTATTGCTTGTACATCACCCGCAACTGCTTGTTTTTTCAATATTGTGATCTGATCAGATCCTCTTGCATTCAACCATTCATTTTGACGTATTCCTGATTCCATATCTTCACCTTCGTTTTACTTTCTTTATCCTAGTAATTTGATGATATCGCTTTTTGTATGAATTTTCAATAGTTCTTATGGAATCAAGCTATTGTTTGATTATTTTCATCCTTATCCTCTGATAAAGGCTTGAATGTTTGCTCATGATCATCATGTTCTTGCAGTTGGTGATGGATCGTAGAACAGTTTTTTACCTTACTGATCTTATCGTATATATTTTCTTTTTGTTGAAATAAGGAAAGTAATGCATCAAAGCTGTAGAATAGATAGATTGCAAGATAAAGGGCAAAACCTGCATACCATAGAGATAGCATGAAACCATCATGATCCATAAAACGATTGATAAAAAATAGAACGATATAAGGGAAGGGTAGTATCAATCCATAGGTTGGTAGAAAATGAAAGAGGTATTGATACCAAGTAGCGTTTTGTTCAGATAAAGAAGTTAATCGTATTTTAACGGCCATTTTTCCAAGTGTTTTTCCTTTGGTTAGCATCGGAATCAAAAAGAACAAAAGAAATATGATGATTGCATAAATCAGAAGATGATAAGAGGCTTCTTGAATCATAAAGGTAGCACAACCATAGCATAGGATACAACAGATGACATCGATACCAAAGGCTAACATGCGTCGAAAGACAGTAACATGCATCCCTTTTTGATAGCTTCTTTCATCTAATTGTTCTCTTGTGGGTAGGATACGTGCAATGATCAAAGAAATACCATAACCGATCATACCTCCTAGCGTATTGGTAATCAAATCATCTACGTCAAATAACCGATATGGACGAGGATAAATGAAAAGTAATCCGCTTAATTGTAAACACTCGAAGGATAAAGATAGCAGAAAGCTAAAAAGCAAGGTCTTTCGAAAAGAAAAACGGAAATAATAGTGAAGATAGACACCAAATGGAATACACATTAGGATATTGAATAATACCTGAAGTACACTTGGTTCATTGAGTGCTTTCAAATAAGTTGAAGGATCATCCCATACCAAAGATGTGGAGAAGCTGATATCACGTAAGGAATCAAATGGGATCAATTGCATTTTGGGAGTGGTATAATGAGCAACCTCTTCTATTGGCGGTAAAGGTAGACTGACTAAGAAATAACAACAAAGCAAATAAAAAATGAAAGAGAATATGATGACGATACGTAAAGGTAGTGTAGCACCATAAGTGCGATATTGATGCATGATATAAGGTATCGTTAATAAAACCGCAAGGATAGGAAATACGATGAGTGCAGTTTGTATTGGTATCAAATAAGCGGACATAAGAACCACCTCCTATTATCTAGTATTGTATCATGATTTCGGAAACCTTCGTTTAACCTTACAAATTTGTTTGTTAATAAATAATAGAATGTTGATTATAACTTCATTATGGATGTTTTCATTGATGGAATAAAAAATTATGCATGAATAGTATGTTACATGATCCTTAACTTTGAGCAATCTTTCTCATTTTTAAATTTAAAAAGCAGATTTTCATCTACTTCCTTTGCTGATTATTATTTTTCTGGTAAACGTGTTTTTAATATTTCTAAAGAATCACAGCTCAAAATATGTATGGTAGCTTCTTCTAATTGCTCTGGAGTTAGTGTTAATAACCACTCTCTTGCATCTTCATGATATTTGGCTTGGATCAATGTTTGAAGCGTTGTAATTTTTCCTTCAATTAA